>NZ_AZXX01000082.1:0-76123 GCF_000512995.1 Lachnoanaerobaculum sp. MSX33
ATTTATGCTTGACACAGTTAGGTTTTTCTAATCTACATATACAATTAAACATCACTCTATTAAAATCCTACTTTTTGCTGAAGCTTTCATTTATTATCACACCAAGTTTTTTAGCAAAATTAATCGATGCTATGTTTGATTTGTCTATTTGTGCATATACATCAATTATTTTTAACGACTCTCTTAAGTAATCCAGTAAGTACCTGCAAACTTTAAATGTATATCCGCACCTTCGGTATCTTTCTTCAGTCATATATGAAATATAACATTTTCCGTCTTTATTGTAAAACCCTGCCATGCCCATAAGCTCATTA
Organism: Lachnoanaerobaculum sp. MSX33; assembly: GCF_000512995.1. Classification (NCBI taxonomy): domain Bacteria; kingdom Bacillati; phylum Bacillota; class Clostridia; order Lachnospirales; family Lachnospiraceae; genus Lachnoanaerobaculum; species Lachnoanaerobaculum sp. MSX33. Next base: position 315 of record NZ_AZXX01000082.1, read on the forward strand.
ACATTTTCAAATACATATAAGCCATAGCCGTAGAAATCATAGTGAAGAGAAATATATTCCAGTAAGTCATTTTTTGTTTTAAAAGGAAATCCCTTAAAACAGGATAAAATTTCAAAGTCGTCGGGTCTCATCTCACGAATATTTATGCCTTCCACTTTGCCTATATCAAAAGGCATACCCAGAGTTCTGTAGGCAACCTTCTTTATATATTCCTCATCAATGTCTTCAAGACTTTCCACTGCATATTTTGAAACCGATATATCTATATCTTCTTTACCGAGTATAGCAATAGTGGCTTTGTGAGAGTTAAATGCCTCCCACAAAGCCACATTTTCATCTGATATCAATATATCACAATGCTGTCCTGAAACATTAACACTTTTCAGGAGCTTCATAAGTCTCGCCGAATGTATCCACTGTCATAGTTGCAATCTTCTGCTCTGTATTCGGTCTGTCATTGTAATCTGTATCTGCAGCCGCTATTTTATCCACTACATCCATTCCCTCAATTACCATTCCGAATGCAGCATATGCTCCGTCTAAATGAGGTGCATCCTGATGCATTATAAAGAACTGTGAACCTGCCGAATTTGGGCTCATAGCTCTTGCCATTGATATAACTCCCCTGCTATGTGCCAAGTCATTTTGGAATCCGTTCTGATTAAACTCTCCCTTAATTTGATAATCCGGACCACCCATTCCGTTTCCCTGTGGGCATCCGCCCTGTATCATAAATCCTGAAATTACTCTGTGGAATGTAAGTCCGTCATAGAACTTCTCATTGATCAGGCTGATAAAATTTCTTACAGTGTTTGGAGCCACCTCAGGATAAAGTTCGATTTTGATTACTGAGCCGTCTGTCATTGTCAATGTTACTATTGGGTTTTTCATGTTTTCTCTCCTTTATAATCCCAATAAAGTCACCCGAATGTATACATTCTTGTGACTTTATTTATAGGACCTCTACGGTCATTCATTTATCTGTATTTTACCATAACTCTACTTATTTTTGTATAAAAAAGTATGATATTTTATTGTATTTTTTATTTTATCTATTAATTATTTTACTATTTCTACCTGCATTGTATTTGTATATTTTGCAGGTCCTCTCTCAATTTTCTCAGGTATGATGCCTGCTGTAATTACTACAAGATCATTTTCTTTAATGTATTTTCCTGATTTTAATGTCTCAACTGAAGATGATATAAGCTCATCCGTAGTATCCGCTCTCTTTGCCCATACAGGAACTACACCGTAGAAAAGCTGCATCTGACGAACCGTTGAAATACTTGGGCTCATTCCGTAAACAGGTATACTTGATCTCCACTTTGAAAGCATTCTTGTTGTAAATCCTGTAATTGAAGGTGCTATTATTGCCTTAGCATCCAATTGGTCTGCTGTATATACTGCAGCATATCCGACCTGATTTGAAATATTCTTCTTGTCCATCTTATTTACTTTTCTGCCTCTGTAAAGTGCATGATCAAGATGTATCTCCGTCTCTTTTGCTATCTTTACCATCATCTTGAGAGCTTCAAGAGGGTACTTACCCATTGCGGACTCACCTGAAAGCATTATTGCGTCAGTACCGTCATATATGGCATTTGCAACGTCTGAAACCTCGGCTCTTGTAGGTCTTGGATTTCTTATCATTGAATCAAGCATCTGTGTAGCTGTAATTACAGGCTTTCCTGCTACAGAACATTTTTCAATGAGCTTTTTCTGTATAAAAGGCAATTTTGCGGCATCTATCTCAACACCCATATCACCTCTTGCAACCATGATACCGTCGCTTGCTTCGATGATGTCGTCCATGTTGTCGATGCCTTCCTGGTTTTCAATCTTTGAAATAATCTGGATAGTTGAACCCTTCTCCTTTAATATTTCTCTAATCTGACGAACTGCATCTCCGTTTCTTATAAAAGAAGCCGCAATAAAGTCAAATCCGTTGTCACAGGCAAACTTTACATCTTCAATATCCTTCTGTGTAAGTGCAGGCAACTTTATAGAAACTCCCGGTACATTCACACCCTTTTTCTCTCCAAGCTCACCGCCGTTTAGAATTTTGGTATGTATATCTGATCCTTCAACAGATATTACCTCAAGCTCGATAAGACCGTCATCTATAAGTATTCTGTCTCCCGCCTTTACATCATCGTTAAGACCGCTGTAATTGATAAAGCCTTTCTTATCATTTCCTACACATTCGTTTATTGTGAGTGTATATTCATTTCCCGCTACTAATGTTACCTTCTGACCGCCTTCAAGTAAACCGGTTCTTATTTCAGGGCCCTTTGTATCAAGAAGAGCCGCAACCTGCTTTCCTGTCTCTTCTCTTACTTCTCTCAATATATTCAGTCTGCCAAGATGCTCCTCATTATCACCATGTGAAAAATTGAATCTGGCAACATCCATTCCTGCAATTGCCATATCTTTCATAAGTTTTTTATCGTTTGTGTTTGGACCCATGGTACAGATAATCTTTGTTTTCTTCATTTCTTTTCCTCTTTATTTTTATAAGCGTAAATACTACCACTCATTTTTAAATGTATCAAGATATATTTAAAAATGAGCGGCAAACCAATAATACTTCAAAATACGGATGTAAACTCTATTCCACATGAATATGTGTATATAAATGATCTGAGCAATACTCCAAATTTCCCTTACATTTAGAACAGAATCTAAACTCCAATGTATCGTCATCTTTTTCGGTTCTTCCACAAACCGCACATTTGTGTATAGACTCCCCTGCCGGTCTTATCTTGGCCGCCTTTTTAAATTTCACCTGTCTGGCTACATTCTTCGGAGATATTCTATACCAATTTCTTGTTAATAAATAGAATATTACAAAGTTTAGAAGGCTGAGTCCTATGGATGCCTTTGTAATGACGCCACCTATTATAAAGCTATAGACTTCAATTAGTAAATATACAAATGCTAAATATTTTGCCTTTATAGGTAATACAAAGTAAACATAGAAACTCATCTCAGGATAAGTTACGGCAAAAGCCAAAAATATCGACATATTAAGGCTGTCCGGTGTTAAAGGATAATAACTTACAAGATCTCCATATATTGCATATAGTACAAATGCTCCAACTATAAGCAAGAAATATCCCATAAACATATATAGGTTAAATCTAAAACTTCCCCAAACTCTTTCAAGATTGCTTCCGAGATTATAATACAAGTACAGCATTATAGCTCCGAAAAATATACTTTGATCCGGTGCATATAATGTCCATGTAAGAATTCTCCACACCTGTCCCGAGAGTATTTTAGGTATATCAAGTGACAAATAATTATAATATATTTCTATATTTATCAAAGATATGGCAAAACCGATACTATATAATACAGTCAGATGCATCATCAAATTTTTGATAGCGTATCTGCCGATTTTTCTTTCCAATTTTTCTAAAAAACCCATCTTACTCCTTTCTAACATCTATCTTTTTTTATGGACTTTATATATCAAAGCTTTCCGCCTGATAATACGCGCCTATTATAACATTTATACTACTTGTATGTAAATGATTTGAGTTTTAGTATACACCTAAAAATATTTTTGTTGACATAAGAAAATTTTTGTATTAGAATTCAGAAAAATAATCAAACCGTTGATATGGAGATAAAGTTAGTCATGACTTCACAGAGAGTCCGGGAAGGTGCGAGCCGGATAAGAAACAGTCTAGCAAATGGACCATGGAGGGTGTAGTCAAATGCTTCGGCAAAGTATACTACAACGTACGCATACGTCAGTTGCAAGGGATATGTAGGTATCTTAAAGTGCACAGGTCATGCTGTGAATCAAGGTGGCACCGCGATTTTTTATTGTTGAAATTTCGTCCTTGACAAATATTAACCTTTTTAGGTTTTTATTTGTCAGGGACTTTTTTATTAGGAGGACTTATGGTTTTTATATTAAAAGCAGGCATCAGTGAAGAGTCAATACAGAATTTCAGAAAAGAATTTGAAGATATAGGATTTGATACAATATACGCACCCGGAACAGAACATACAGCAGTTTGCTTAATCGGAAATACTTCAAAAATAGATATGGACACTATAGTGGAAACTCATCCGATAGTTGCCTATGGCAAGAGGGTTACGGAAACCTATAAGGCGGCAGGCAGAACCGTTCATCCCGATGATACCGTCATAAAGGTAAATGATGTAAATATAGGTACCGGAACTTTCACCGTTATTGCAGGACCTTGCAGTGTGGAAACAAGCGAGCAGATTACAATGGTTGCAAGAAGTATCAAAACAAGTGGAGCTGTAATACTTCGTGGAGGCGCATTTAAACCCAGAACTTCTCCTTATGCTTTCCAGGGACTTGGCAAGGAAGGGATCGACTTTTTGGAAAGTGCCAAGGACGCAGTCAATATTCCGATTATCTCTGAGGTTATGAATCAGACACAGTTACCGCTGTTTGAGAATGTTGACATTATTCAAATCGGTGCAAGAAATATGCAAAACTTTGATTTACTTAAAGAAGTCGGAAAGTTGAAAAAACCTATACTTCTAAAGCGTGGGCTTTGCAACACTATTGAGGAATTCCTTATGAGTGCCGAGTATATCATGGCATCAGGCAATGAAAATGTCATACTCTGTGAGCGAGGTATCAGAACCTTTGAAACAGCCACAAGAAATACTTTGGATCTTGGAGCAGTCGCACTTTTAAAAGAGAAAACTCATCTTCCGGTACTGGTAGATCCAAGTCATGCGGTAGGTATCAGATCTCTTGTACCGCCGCTTGCAAAGGCCGCACTTGCTGTAGGTGCAGACGGTATTATGGTTGAGGTACACAATGATCCCGCAAAGGCATTATGTGACGGTGCACAATCACTTGACCTTGATCAGTTCGCCGACCTTATGGATGAAATCAAAAAAAGAGTTGTACTTGAAGGAAGGACATTATAGTATGTATTACCCTACATTAAATGAAATAGAAAAGATAAAAGAAAATAAAGAATATACTCTTGCACCGGTCAGTATGGAAATATTATCCGACTTTATCACTCCTATTGAAGCGATAAGAATTCTAAAAAAGGCATCTACTCATGCCTATATGTTGGAATCGGCAAAGGCTAACGAAAGTTGGGGAAGATATACCTTCCTCGGATTTGATCCCACACTTTCTATAAGCTGTAATGAAGGCAAAATAAATGTAGACGGTGAAGAGTTTGAGTGTAGCGACCCTACCGGTTATCTAAGAGATTTGTTAAAAAAATACAAAAGCCCGAGACTCACCTATCTACCTCCTTTTACAGGCGGTTTGGTCGGATATTTTTCATTTGACTATATAAACTATAAGGAACCGAGTATCAAAAGAAATGTAGAAGATTCCGAAGGCTTTAAGGATATTGATGTAATGCTTTTTAAAGATGTTATTGTATTTGACCATGTAAAGCAAAAAATTATCCTTATTACAAATATTTCACTTAATGAAGATACTCATATCGCCTATGAGAATGCTGTTAAAAGACTTGAGAAAATAAAAAATCTTTTATTTACGGGTGAGAAATCCTATGAAACAGGAAAACTGCTCTCTGAAGTAAAACCTTTGTTTTCACAAAACGAATTTTCAGAGATGATTGCAAAAGCAAAACATCATATCAAGGAGGGCGATATCTTCCAAATAGTACTTTCAAACCGCTTGCAGGCGGACTTTAGCGGAAGTCTTTTTGACACCTACAGAGTACTTAGAACGGTAAACCCTTCACCATATATGTTTTATTTTTCAGGTACCGATGTCGAGATTGCGGGAGCTTCACCTGAAACTCTGGTAAAACTTGAAGACGGAATACTTCATACCTTCCCACTTGCGGGTACAAGACCGAGAGGAAAAACAGAGACTGAGGATCTGCTTTTGGAAGAAGAATTACTTGCTGATAAAAAGGAACTGGCTGAACACAACATGCTTGTAGATCTTGGAAGAAATGACCTTGGTAAGATAAGTAAATTCGGAAGTGTAAAGGTGGAAAAATTTCACTCTATAGAGAGATATTCACATGTAATGCATATAGGCTCTACTGTAAGGGGTGAAATAAGACCTGAAAACGATGCACTGGATGCACTTGAAGCGGTTCTTCCTGCAGGTACCCTCTCAGGAGCACCTAAGATTCGTGCCTGTCAGCTTATCGGCGAACTTGAAAACAACAAAAGAGGAGTTTACGGAGGAGCTATAGGATATATTGATTTTACCGGAAATATGGACACCTGCATTGCCATCAGACTTGCATATAAGAAAAACGGAAAAGTATTTATCAGAAGCGGTGCCGGTATTGTAGCCGACTCGGAGCCTGATAAGGAATATATGGAAAGCATAAATAAGGCAGGCGCTGTAGTCGATGCGCTAAAAAAGGCACAGGAGATAAATAAATGATTTTATTGATTGATAATTATGACAGTTTTTCCTACAACCTGTTTCAAATGGTAGGTGAAATTAATCCTGATATAAAAGTAATAAGAAATGATGAAATGACTGTGGAAGAAATAAAAGCTCTTGCTCCAAAAAAGATTATTATCTCACCGGGTCCCGGAAGACCTGAGGATGCAGGTATAATTATAGATGTAATAAAGGAGCTTGGACAAAGTATTCCGATTCTTGGAGTTTGTCTTGGACATCAGGCAATTTGTATGGCATTCGGAGCAACGGTAAGCTATGCCAAGGAGCTGATGCATGGAAAAGACTCTCTTACATATTTTGATACCGGCAGTACTATATTTTTAAATTTACCACCGGAAAGTAAAGTTGCAAGATATCACTCACTTGCCGCAAGCGAGGACACAATTCCTGCAGAATTAAAAGTGGTAGCAAGAACAGATGACGGTGAAGTAATGGCGGTAGAACATAAAAGCTACCCGATTTATGGAGTGCAGTTTCATCCGGAATCCATAATGACAGAATACGGGAAGGAAATGTTGAGGAATTTTATACAGAATTGAAATTTTAGCCATACATTATAGGTTTTATTTTGTAATCCCTGTAGCGATTAGTTCTTTCGCAAAAGCGAGATAGGATTAAGCAACCGAGGACTTGTTTGAGTGTAGTTCGCTGTTCTTCAAGCGAACAAACGAGTTCCGCAGGTTGCGTAAAATCCTACGAAGCTTTAAGAAAGAACTGCGATTGGGATTACAAACTTTAAAACCTATAAGATAATGAACTGAAAGGATACTATGATTAAGGAAGCTATTGTAAAGATTGTAAATAAAGAAGATTTAACTTTTGATGAAGCTTATGCTGTGATGAATGAAATCATGAACGGTGAGACTTCGCCTACACAAAATGCCGCATTTCTTGCAGCTCTTTCTACAAAGAGTGCAAAAGCTGAAACTACACAGGAAATCGCAGGTTGTGCTATGGCTATGAGAGAGCATGCCACAGCTGTTGATACAGATTTTGACCTTTTTGAAATAGTGGGCACCGGCGGTGACAATGCATGTAGCTTTAATATCTCCACAACCTCAGCTATAGTTGCTGCTGCCGGCGGTATGAAAGTAAGTAAACACGGAAACAGAGCGGCTTCTTCAAAATGCGGTACGGCAGACTGTTTGGAGGCATTGGGCGTAAATATTGAAGAAGATCCCGATAAATGTAAAGAGCTTTTGGAAAAGGTTGGCATGTGCTTTTTCTTTGCTCAAAAATATCACAGTTCTATGAAATATGTAGGAGCTATACGAAAGGAGCTTGGGTTTAGAACGGTTTTTAATATACTGGGACCTCTTACAAATCCGGCAAAACCGAAGCGCCAGCTCCTTGGAGTATATGATGAATACCTTATAGAACCTCTTGCAAAAGTGCTTGTGGATCTTGGAGTTAAAAGAGGTATGGTAGTATACGGTATGGATAAGCTTGATGAAATATCACTCTCCGCTCCTACCAAGGTTTGCGAAATAAATAACGGTTCACTCACCACCTATGAGATAAAGCCTGAAGATTTCGGTCTTACACGCTGTGAAAAACAGGATTTGGCAGGTGGTGATCCTAAGGAAAATGCAGCCATTACTCTTGCCATACTAAACGGTGAAAAAGGCCCTAAAACAGATGCGGTACTTTTAAATGCCGGAGCGGCTCTTTATATAGGTGATAAGGCAGGCAGTATACAGGAAGGAATAGATCTTGCAAGAAATCTTATCGAAAGCAAAAAAGCTCTTAAGGTTTTGGAAGATTTTATAAGAGTAAGCAATGAGTAAAGAAATAACTATTTTAGATACAATAGCCACATATACAAAATGGCGAATCGAAGAGCAAAAGAAAAATATTCCGCTCTCTTTGATAAGATCTGAGGCTGAAAATATTCAAGCGCCAAAGTTCAGTTTTGAGAACGCTTTAAAAAAACCGGGATTATCTTTTATATGTGAATGTAAGAAAGCTTCACCGTCTAAAGGTATTATTGCAAAGGACTTCCCATATCTTTCAATTGCAAAGGAATATGAGGAGGCAGGTGCAGACTGTATATCGGTGCTCACAGAACCTAAGTGGTTTCTTGGAAGTGATAAGTATTTAAAGGAAATATCAAATACAGTTACTCTCCCACTGCTTAGAAAAGATTTTACCGTAGATGAATATATGATATATGAAGCCAAGGCAATGGGTGCATCCTGTATCCTTTTGATTTGCTCCATATTATCGGTTGAAGAGATGAAGTATTTCAAAGATATAAGTGATGATCTGGGACTTTCCGCTCTTGTGGAATGTCATGACGAGTCTGAAATCGAAAAAGCCTTAAAGATAAATTCCCGTATGATTGGAGTAAATAACAGAAATCTGAAGGACTTTTCCGTAAACACGAATAACAGTAAAAGACTTCGAGACCTTGTGCCTAAGGATATCTTATTTGTTTCAGAAAGCGGTGTAAACTCCCCTGAAGATATAAAAAATATCATCGATATGGAAGCCGATGCCGCTTTGGTAGGTGAAGTACTAATGCGTGCGGAAAACAAGAAATTCGCTTTGGACCGGTTAAAGGGTAGATATGACAAAAATTAAGCTTTGCGGCATAAAAAGTGAAGATGATATCAAGGTAATAAATGAAGTATTACCCGATTATATAGGCTTTGTATTTGCCGAAAAAAGTAAAAGATATATATCATTTGATACGGCAAAGGTACTGAAAAGCAGGCTTGATAACAGAGTAAAGGCTGTGGGTGTGTTTGTAAATGAAGACATTGAGAATATAGCCTATCTTGTCAAAAATAAAATCATTGATATTGTTCAGCTTCATGGAAATGAAGATGACAGCTATATAAATACATTAAAGAAAAAGATAAATGTACCTATAATATATGCCTATCAGATAAAATCAAAGGCTGATATAAAATCAATAAATAAGAACACGGATTTTATCTTATTGGATGCGGGAGCAGGCTGTGGGGAGACCTTTGATGAAGCCTTACTTGACGGCTTTGACAGAGAATATTTTTTAGCAGGCGGACTCTCATTAGATAATGTAAAAGAAAAAATAATTAAGCTAAATCCGTTCGGTGTGGATGTAAGCTCGGGAATAGAAACCGAAGGCAAAAAAGATGCCGCTAAGATAAGAAAATTTGTAAATTTAGTAAGAGAGGTAGACAATGACAGATATTAAAGGAAGATTTGGAGTTCACGGAGGACAGTATATCCCTGAAACTCTTATGAATGCAGTTATAGAATTGGAAAAAGCCTATAATCATTATAAAAATGATCCTGAGTTTAACAAAGAGCTCAATTATCTCTTGAATGATTATGCAGGCAGACCTTCAAAACTTTATTTTGCAAAGAAAATGACTGAGGACCTTGGCGGTGCAAAGATCTATTTAAAGCGTGAGGACCTTACACATACAGGTGCACATAAGATAAACAATGTTCTCGGACAGGCACTGCTTGCAAAAAAGATGGGCAAAACCAGACTTATTGCAGAAACAGGCGCAGGACAGCACGGTGTTGCAACAGCAACCGCAGCGGCTTTGATGGGTATGGAATGTGTAGTATTTATGGGTGAAGAAGATACTATTCGCCAGGCACTTAATGTATATAAGATGAGACTGCTTGGTGCTACAGTTATCCCTGTAACAAGCGGAACAAAAACTCTAAAAGATGCCGTTTCAGAAGCTATGAGAGAATGGACAAGCAGAATAGATGATACTCATTACTGCCTCGGTTCTATAATGGGACCTCATCCTTTCCCTACTATAGTCAGAGATTTCCAGGCCGTAATTTCAAAAGAAATTAAGGAACAAATCCTTGAAAAAGAAGGTAAATTGCCTGATGCAGTACTTGCCTGTGTAGGTGGCGGCTCAAATGCCATAGGCAGTTTTTACAATTTTATTGAAGACAAGGATGTAGCACTTATCGGTTGTGAAGCCGCAGGAAAGGGAATTCATACATTTGAAACAGCCGCTACTATAAATACAGGAAAGCTCGGTATTTTCCACGGTATGAAATCCTACTTCTGTCAGGATGAATACGGTCAGATAGCACCTGTATATTCCATCTCTGCAGGACTTGACTATCCGGGTGTAGGACCTGAGCATTCATATCTTCATGATATAAAAAGAGCAAGCTATGTACCTATAACGGATGATGAATCAGTAGAAGCATTTGAATACCTCTCTAAAATGGAAGGTATCATACCTGCCATAGAGTCCGCTCATGCTGTTGCTCATGCCATGAAAATAGCACCTAATATGAATAAGGACCAAATTATTGTAATCACAATCTCCGGAAGAGGTGATAAGGATTGTGCGGCAATTGCAAGATATAAAGGAGAAGACTTACATGAATAAGATATATGAAGCATTAAAAAATAAAAAAGCGTTTATACCTTTTATCACCTGTGGTGACCCTGATGTTGCAACTACAAAAGCTGCAATACTTGAAATGGTAAAAAACGGAGCCGATTTGGTGGAAATAGGTATACCCTTCTCAGATCCAACTGCTGAAGGTGTGGTAATACAGGGCGCAAATATTCGTGCCCTTGAAGGCGGTATTACCACCGACAAGGTATTTGATATGGTTGCGGATCTCAGAAAGGAAGTTACTGTTCCACTTGTATTTATGACCTATGCCAATGTAGTATTTTCCTACGGTCCTGAAAAGTTCTTTGCCAAATGCAAAGAGATAGGTATTGACGGCATTATACTTCCCGATATTCCTTTTGAAGAGAGAAATGAATTCCTTGATATTTCTGAAAAATATAATATCGATCTCATCTCTCTTATTGCACCTACATCAGATGACCGCATTGCAATGATTGCAAAAGAAGCCAAAGGCTTTTTATACATCGTATCAAGCCTTGGTGTAACAGGAACCAGAAGTGAGATCACCACTGATTTAAACTCCATAGTAAAGATAGTAAGAGAAAACACCGATATTCCATGTGCTATAGGCTTCGGTATTTCAACTCCCGAACAGGCTAAGGAAATGAGTCAGATAGCGGACGGAGTAATCGTAGGTTCAGCCATCATAAAGCTCTTAAAACAATACAAAACCAAAGCTCCTTCTTATATCGGAGCCTATGTTAAAGAGATGAAAGACGCTATTTTGTAATCTTTAATACACTTTTAACCTCTTATTCATTGCCTTATTCCTAGCAATATGCTATGATATAAAATCATGTTTTCACATGTGTGGTTTTGTGTGCAATTTTATTTTTCAAAATAAAAGGCATGTTCAAGCTACTGATTTTAACGGATTGTAAGGTATAATCTTGCAACTGGGTTTCACAGGGGCATAGCCCCATATTACATAATCACAAGCTTATAAAAGAGGTTATAATATGCAAAACACAGAGAAAACCTATGTACTTGGTATAGACATAGGTTCGACTACAGTCAAAATTGCTATCCTTGACAGCAAACATGAAGTAGTATTTTCAGATTATCGCAGACATTATGCAAATATACAGGGGACTTTGGCGGCACAGCTCTCAGATGCCTTTGAAAAAATAGGGGAAGTGAATATCATTCCGATGATCACCGGCTCAGGCGGTCTTACCCTTTCAAAGCATCTAAAGTCAACCTTTGTACAGGAAGTTGTCGCAGTTGCAACCGCACTGAAGGCTGTTGCACCTCAAACCGATGTTGCAATAGAGCTTGGTGGAGAAGATGCAAAAATCATCTACTTCACAGGCGGTATCGACCAGAGAATGAACGGTATATGTGCCGGAGGTACAGGAAGCTTTATCGATCAGATGGCTTCTCTCCTCCAAACAGATGCTATAGGACTTAATGAATATGCAAAGAGTTATAAGTCAATTTATCCTATAGCCGCAAGATGCGGAGTTTTCGCAAAAACGGATGTACAGCCGCTTATCAATGAGGGAGCTACAAGAGAGGACCTCTCCGCTTCCATTTTTCAGGCGGTGGTAAATCAGACTATTTCAGGTCTTGCCTGCGGTAAGCCTATAAGAGGTCATGTGGCATTCCTTGGAGGACCGCTGCACTTCCTTTCAGAACTTAAGCAGGCATTTATAAGAACACTGAATCTTACAGATGAATATATTGTAGATCCTGACAATTCACATCTTTTTGCAGCCATAGGTGCGGCACTTAACTGTGAGAGCAAGGATGCTATGATCGGTATTTCAGATCTTATTGCCAAGCTTAAAGAAGGTATTGAGATGGCGCATGAGATTGCCAGACTTGATCCGCTCTTTGAGACTGAGGCTGATTATGAGGAATTCAGCGGAAGGCATTTCGGCCATAGCGTAAAAACTGCCGAGCTTGAAGATTACAAGGGCAATATATTCCTTGGAATAGATGCCGGTTCCACCACCACAAAGATTGCTTTGGTAGGTGAAGACGGCAGCCTTCTTTGGAATTTCTATTCAAATAACAACGGTTCCCCACTGGCTACAGCTATCTCGGCTATAAAGTCGGTAAAGGAAAAAATCAATCCTGAAGCAAAGATTGTATATTCATGTTCCACAGGATATGGTGAGGCACTTCTAAAAGCCGCCTTCATGCTTGATGAAGGTGAAGTTGAAACAATTGCACACTACTATGCGGCAGCTTTCTTTGAGCCTGAGGTCGACTGTATACTTGATATCGGAGGTCAAGATATGAAATGTATCCGTATCAAGGACGGTACAGTAGACTCCGTACAGTTAAATGAGGCCTGTTCAGCAGGTTGCGGTTCATTTATCGAGACCTTTGCAGGTTCGTTGAACTTCTCGGTTCAAAACTTTGCAAAGGAAGCATTGTTTGCAAAGAATCCTGTAGACCTTGGTACCAGATGTACCGTTTTCATGAACTCAAATGTTAAGCAGGCACAAAAAGAAGGTGCTACCGTAGCCGATATTTCAGCCGGTCTTGCATATTCGGTTATAAAAAATGCTTTATTTAAGGTTATAAAAATCTCAAATGCGGCAGATCTTGGAAAACATATAGTTGTACAGGGTGGTACATTCTACAATGATGCAGTACTCCGTGCACTTGAAAAGATTTCAGGCGGTTTTGTTACAAGACCTGATATTGCCGGAATAATGGGTGCATTCGGTGCGGCACTTATAGCCAGAGAAAGATATGAAGGAAAGCAGACCACCATGCTCTCTCTTGATGATATCATAGCACTGCAGTATGACACATCCATGACCAGATGCCGTGGCTGTAACAATAACTGTGTAATGACGGTAAACAAATTTGAAGGTGGAAGAAACTTCATATCAGGAAACAGATGTGAAAGAGGTCTTGGTAAGGACAGAGTTAAAAAGGATGTTCCAAACCTCTATGAATATAAATATAATCGTATGTTCGGCTATGATCCGCTTACAGCCGACAAGGCATTCAGAGGTACTATCGGTATACCGAGAGTTTTAAATATGTATGAGAACTTCCCGTTCTGGGCTGTATTCTTTAGAAACCTCGGATTCAGAACAGTGCTCTCTCCTATGTCAACAAAGAAGATATATGAGCTTGGTATTGAATCAATCCCAAGTGAGTCTGAATGTTATCCTGCAAAGATTACACATGGACATATTTCATGGCTTATAAAGAATGGTGTTCGTACTATATGGTATCCATGTATACCTTATGAAAGAAATGAGCAGCCGGATGCCGGAAACCATTTCAACTGCCCTATCGTTACTTCATATGCTGAGAATATCAAGAATAATGTGGAAGAAATCCGAGAGACAAATACTAGATTCTTGAATCCTTTCATGGCATTTACAAATGAAGAGGTACTTACAAATCAGCTTATCAAGGTAATGAAGCAGGAATTTGACATAAATGAAAGAGAAGTAAAGTTCGCTGCACATGCGGCATGGACAGAGCTTATTCAGTCAAAGAAAGATATCGAAAGAGAAGGTGAAAAGACTATAGAGTGGCTTCATAAGAACAACCGCCACGGTATAGTTCTTGCCGGAAGACCATATCATGTGGACCCTGAAATGCATCATGGTATTCCTGATATGATCACTTCATTCGGTATTGCCGTACTTACAGAGGATGCGGTTTCTCATCTTGCCAAGATAGAAAGACCTGTTATCGTAAGCGATCAGTGGATGTATCATTCCAGACTCTATGCTGCTGCAAGTCTTGTAAAGCAGGATGATTGCCTTGACCTTGTACAGCTAAACTCCTTTGGTTGCGGACTTGATGCCGTTACCACAGATCAGGTAAGTGATATACTTACAGGTTCAGGAAAGATCTATACGGTACTTAAGATCGATGAGGTGAACAATCTCGGTGCCGCAAGAATTCGTATACGTTCGCTTATCGCTGCACTTCGTGTAAGAGATAAAAAGAACTTTGAGAGAAAAATACACTCTTCCGCTTATCACAGAAAAGTGTTTACAAAGGAGATGAAGGATGAATATACAATTCTTTGTCCACAGATGTCTCCTATACATTTTGACCTTTTGGAGCCGGCGCTCAATGCCTTCGGCTACCATGTAGAAGTTTTACAAAATGATTCACGTTCAGCTATAGACTGCGGATTAAAGTATGTAAACAATGACGCCTGCTACCCTTCACTTATAGTTGTAGGACAGATAATGGAGGCACTTCTTTCAGGAAAATACGATCCGAATAAGACAGCCATTTTTATGAGTCAGACCGGTGGCGGATGTAGAGCCAGCAACTATATCGGCTTTATCAGAAGAGCTCTTGAAAAAGTTGATATGGAACAGATCCCGGTAATCTCAGTAAATGCCAACGGCATGGAGACAAATGAGGGATTCAAAATGACTCCTGCAATGATAATAAAAGCAATGCAGGCTGTTGTATACGGCGATCTATTTATGAGAGTCTTGTATGCTACAAGGCCTTATGAAAAGGAAAAAGGCGCCGCCAACAGACTTCATAAAAAGTGGAGAAATCGTGTTATTGATTCACTTTCTGTAAGAAAGCCGAACTTCGGTGAGTTTAAAAGAAATATAAGAGCTATTGTAAAGGATTTTGATAATCTTCCAAGACTCAATATCAAAAAGCCTAGAGTAGGTATTGTAGGAGAGATTCTTGTTAAGTTCTCTCCTCTTGCAAACAACCATATAGTTGATTTGCTTGAAAAAGAGGGTGCTGAGGCTGTAATGCCTGACCTCTTAGATTTCTTACTATACAGCTTCTATAACAGTAACTTTAAAGCTGAGAACCTCGGTATGTCAAAGAAATCTGCATTTATGGCAAATGTAGGTATCAAGGTACTTGAGGCACTAAGAAGTGATGCAAGAAAGGCACTTGAAAAGAGTAAGCATTTCATTGCTCCTTCAAGAATCGATCATCTTGCAAATATGGCAAAGGACTATGTATCTGTCGGAAATCAGACAGGTGAGGGTTGGTTCCTTACCGGAGAGATGCTTGAGCTTATAGAGACCGGCACTCCAAATATTGTTTGTACACAGCCTTTCGGTTGTCTGCCAAACCATGTCGTGGGTAAGGGTGTTATAAAAGAGCTTCGCCGTTCACATCCTGAAGCAAATATCATAGCGGTAGACTATGATCCGGGTGCTTCGGAAGTTAACCAGCTCAACAGAATTAAGCTGATGCTTGCAACAGCACAGAAGAATTTGAAAGAACAAAATAAGAAAAGCATATCATAAAGAAGGGAAGCTACCGGATATCATATCCGAGTAGCTTCTTTTTTGGATAAATATTTGAGAAGAAAATACCGCCTTAAATATCCATAAAAACCCCTGTTGACACACGAACGTATGTTTGTGTATAATTTATTTATGATAAACATATGTTCTAATGATGATATTTTTAAAAAGCTTGAAATACTATCAGACGCTGCTAAATATGATGTTGCCTGCACCTCAAGCGGAGTGAATAGAAAGGGAAAAGGAGGATTGCTTGGTAACAGTGTAGCCTCAGGGATATGCCATACTTTCAGTGGCGACGGAAGATGTATTTCCTTGCTTAAGATACTTATGACAAACCATTGTATTTTTGATTGTAAATACTGTATTAACAGAAAAAGTAATGACATACACCGTGCATGCTTTACTCCGAGAGAAATCTGTGAGTTGACTGTGGAATTTTACAAAAGAAATTATATTGAAGGCTTGTTTTTAAGTTCCGGTATAATTAACAGTCCGAACTTTACTATGGAAAGGATCTGTGAAACTCTCATGCTGTTAAGGAACGAATACATGTTTAACGGCTATGTCCATGTTAAGGCAATACCCGGTGCTTCTGATGAATTACTTTTACAGGCCGGCTCTCTTGCAGACAGAATGAGTGTTAATATTGAATTCCCTAGTGAATCAAGCCTTAAAAAATATGCTCCCAATAAAAGCTTTAATCTTATATCAGATCCCATGAAAAAAATAAAAGATTCCATAGAGATGAATAGGTTAAGTATCGGAAAGAGTTCAAAACTCCCAAGAAGTAATATAAATAAATATCTTCCCGGAAGTATATTTAATGATGTAGCCCAAATCGAAGGAGATAATATTTTAAAAACGTCACTCAGCACTAAACAAGCTAATATTCGCCCGTTTGTACCATCCGGACAAAGCACACAAATGATTATCGGTGCCGGTGATGACAGCGACTATACCATATTGATGACTGCACAAAATCTGTATAAAAGCTTTGATTTAAAAAGAGTATTTTATTCCGCATATATTCCTATTAATGAGGATTCATCCCTGCCAAATCTCGGCACACCTGTGCCGCTTTTAAGAGAGCACAGGCTTTATCAAGCTGATTGGCTTATTAGATTTTACGGTTTTAATGCACAGGAACTTCTAAGTAAAGATAATCCGGACTTTAACACCTATATGGATCCTAAATGTAATTGGGCTGTTAAGCATTTGGAGCTCTTCCCTGTAGAAGTACAGACAGCCGACATGGCAAGTTTACTTAGAGTACCGGGTATTGGTCCTAAGGCGGCAAAAAGAATTGTAAATTCTCGCAGATACTCACTTCTTGACTTTAATTCCATTGCCAAGATGGGTGTAGTCTTAAAAAGGGCACAGTACTTTTTAACCTGTAACGGGAAAATGATGTACAAAACCTTATTGGATGAAAAATATATAACAAATAGACTTATCGGCTTAACCGGTAATGAGAACTATCAATACAGCACCGAAAAACAGTTGTCTCTATTTGATGATTTTGGGTTGAAATAATGAAAATATTTACATACGATGATAACTTCTACGCCTTGGCATCATGTATATACACAGCTTGGGAATACAGTCTTTGCCACAAGGATGAAAGTATAAAACTGCAAAAACATTTATTTACACAGCAAGATCTGTTTTCTGAAATTATATATGTAAGCACAGATATTGATAAAGCAAAAAAGGTTATAGAAAGTATTAAATACAAGCTTTCCATACAGACATATGAGACTGTTTATATGGCTTTTTTGTATTATAAAGATACGGGAAATGATGTTTATAATTACCTGAGGCTTGCTTTTAAACATGGCAAAAAAATCAACTATATGTCGGGTGAGGAAATTGTTATGAAGCTTTTAAAGTTTCAAACAGCAGTAAGTCGTGAGATTCACTCCTATAAGGAGGTGACAAGATTTAAAGAGGTGGATAAGGATCTGTTTTTGGCAACTATAGAACCGAAGCATAATATACTTGCCGAGCTCTCCTACCATTTTAAAGATAGAATGCCTTCTCTTAACTGGATCATTATAGATTCTTCAAGAAGCATTGCTCTGATTCACCCAAAGGACAGTGAATGTTATCTTCAAATCGTTGAAAAAAATGAACTTGAAGCTGCTACGAAATTAAATGACATTAAAAATCCTTATTCAAAACTGTGGAAAGTATTCTTTGAAAACATTTCAATAGAGGAAAGGGGAAATGTAAATCTACAAAGACAAAATTGTCCTCTAAGAAAAAGAAAGTATATGACCGAATTTATAGATGAATGACAATACCGAAATTCAAAACCGGGTTGTCGTTTAAAATTAACGACAACCCGCCTTTTATACTAAAATGTATGCTTTACTATTCAATTCTTACTCCGCTATATCCGCATACTCAAAGTGCCAGAAGCCGTCAGGTGAATGCCAGCTGCCTGTTATCTTATCACTCTGAAGATAGAAATCATTGTAATAAAGAAGCGGAACCATAGCTGTATCCTTCATTATGAAGTCTTCAGCCTGATGTAAGTATCCGAACCTTGTCTGTGGATCTTTCTCTGTAGCCGCCTTGCTCATAAGAGCATCGAACTCAGGATTGCTGTACTTGGCATTGTTGTTTCCGTTTCCGGTTAATGCAAGCTCCAAGATATTTGAAGGGTCATTGTAATCCATTACCCAACCGTCTCTTGCTATCTGATAGTTACCCGATCTTCTCTGTGGTGTAAATGACTTCCACTCAACGATATTTACCTGTACCTTAAGACCAAGCTCACCCCATGCCTGCTGTAAATACTCGGCAATCTTTTTGTGATAACTTGCATCATTGGTTGAGTAAACCATCTCAGGTAAGCCGACACCGTTCTCATATCCTGCTTCTTTTAAAAGCTCTTTAGCCTTTGCAAGATTACCTGCATGATCGTCGATATTTATATAAGCTGATTTATCTGTTATATTATCCTGCCATGCTGTTCCGTTCCAGTCTGTTACACCTTCACTTACAAAGCCGCTTGCAGGAGTATATGTACCTGCTGTAATTGTCTCTGAAATATATTTTCTGTCTAAAGCAAGTGAAAGTGCCTCTCTTACTTTAGGATCCTTGAACTCATCTAAGGTAGTGTTTAAATCAAGATAATATGTTCCAAGTATAGGATCTATATGGAAATCCGATCTATCCTTTAATGTTGTAATCTCCTGTGTAGGAACATCCTTAATCATTAAAGCATCACCTGATTCATATGCACTGAATGTCGCATTCTGGTCCTGCATAAGAAGACATTTGATACCGTCAAGCTTTATGGAATCCGCATCCCAATAGTTCTCATTTTTCTCAAACATAAGGTAACTTCCCGGTTCCCATCCTGTAAGTTTGAAAGGACCTGTTGAGATATATGTCTTAGGATCGATACTCCAACCGTCAGGATTTGCCTCTACAACATCCTTCTTAACAGGTGAAAGAGAAACAAATGCGGCAAGCTTATCAAAGTATGGTGTAGGCTTTGCCATATGTACAATCAAAGTCTTTTCATCCGGTGCCTCTACTTTTAACTTTGTAGGATCCGGATCTACTGTGGTATTGCCGTCAGCGTCAGGTCTTCCGATAGCATCGTCATAGCCTTCCACCATTCCGAGTACTGTCTGTGCATAAGGTGCGGCAACACTCGGATCAACCAATCTCTGCCAACTGTATACAAAATCATCAGCTGTAAGAGCTGAACCGTCAGACCACTTTAAGCCGTCTCTTAAGTGGAATGTCCATGTAAGCTGATCATCACTTACTTCATACTTCTCGGCAAGTCCCGGTACAACTTTTCCGTCTTTGTCCATCTTTAAAAGATTGTCAAAGGCAAACAATATATAGTTTGCTCCGTCTACGGCAGAGTTGAGTGCAGGATCAATTGACTCTACATCAGGTCCGAGCTGAATTGTAAGTATCTTCTTACCTGCAGCTGTTTGTGTAGTATCACCACTTTTTGCACCGCCTGATTTTGAACCGCCACATCCTGACAGGGCCATTGCACCGGCTATTGCCAATGCGGCAACAATAATTCTTTTTTTCATTAATTCCTCCTCCATTTTTAACTTTATTCAATTGTTTGAATAAATATACCATAATTGAATATCTTTGTCTACCCTAAAAATTAAATAAATGATATATTGACAGGTTAAAACATTCGAAAATCAAATTTATACATCAAAAAAATCAATATTTATACAAAAAGAGCCGGAAGAAAAATTCCGACTCTAAATAAATACTTTATTCTGCTATATCGGCATACTCAAAGTGCCAAATACCGTCTGATGTATAGAAACTGTCTGTTATCTTATCGCTCTGAAGATATGTCTCATTTTGATACATTAGCGGAATAACTCCGGCATCTTTTAATAGAAGTTCCTCAGCCTGATGGAAATATCCGAATCTTGTCTTTGCATCAGACTCTTGTGCAGCCTTATCAAGGAGCGCATCAAACTCAGGGTTTTTGTATTTTGAGTTGTTGTTTCCGTTTGTACTGTATACACACTCAAGAAGATTTGAAGGATCATTGTAATCCATTACCCATCCGTCTCTTGCTATCTGATAGTTTCCTGATCTTCTCTGCGGTATAAATGACTTCCACTCAACGATGTTTACTTCAACATTTATTCCAAGCTCTTTCCAAGCCTGCTGTAAGTACTCTGCAACCTTCTTGTTGAGACCTGCATCGTTGGTTGTGTATGACATTGTAGGAAGGCCTGCACCGTTCTCATGTCCTGCCTCTGCTAAAAGCTCCTTAGCCTTTGCAAGGTTTGCAGCAAAATTGTCATTGTCATAGTATACAGACTTATCTGTGATATTGTCAGCCCATGCGCTTCCGTCCCAGTCCACTACACCTGTCGGAATAAAGCCTGTTGCAGGTGAATTTATACCTGCTGTAATAGTCTCAGCCATATACTTTCTGTCAAGTGCAAGTGCAAGCGCCTCTCTCACCTTAGGATCTTTAAACTCTTCCAAATCATTGTTCACATCGATATATGCTATTCCAAGCTTAGGATCGGTCTTGAAATCAGGTCTCTTCTGCATTGTTGTTATCTCCTGTACAGGGTAATCCTTAATCATTAAGGCATCGCCTGACTCATATGCGCTGAAAGCGGCATTCTGATCCTGCATAAGGAGACATTTGATACCGTCAAGCTTTACAGCATCCTTATTCCAGTAATTTTCATTCTTTGTAACCAATAAATAACTTCCCTGCTTCCACTCTGTAAGCTTGAAAGGACCTGTAGAGATATATGTCTTAGGATCAAGACTCCATCCGTCAGGATTTGCCTCCACTACGTCTTTCTTTACAGGTGAAAGTGCTGCAAATGCCGCAAGTCTGTCAAAGTATGGTGCAGGATGTGACATATGAACAACCAAAGTCTTGTCATCCGGTGCCTCTACCTTAAGCTTTGTGATGTCAGGATCTATAGTAGGATTACCGTCCGCATCAGGCTTACCGATAGCCTCGTCATATCCCTCTACCATTCCAAGTACGGTCTCTGCATATGGAGCGGCAACTTCAGGGTCAACCATTCTCTGCCAGCTGTATACAAAGTCTTCAGCTTTAAAATCTGAACCGTCAGACCACTTAAGTCCGTCTCTCAGATGGAAAGTCCATGTAAGTCCGTCATCACTTACTTCATATTTCTCAGCCAAACTTGGCGCTATCTTACCGTCCTTATCAAGTCTAAGCAAATTGTCTGATATCATTGTCAGATAGTTTGCACCGTCAGCTGACTGATTAAGTGCAGGGTCAATTGTTTCAACATCAGGTCCTTCCTCGATAGTAAGGATCTTTCCGCTCTTACTTGCGGACTTTGAACCTCCACATGCTGAAAGTGCTACTGCTGCAGCAATTGTCAGTGTAGCCAAAAACAATCTTTTTCTCATAAATTCTCCTAAAATTCTAATATTTTTTATTCTGCAATATCGGCATACTCAAAGTGATAGATACCGTCAGCTGTATGATAGCTGTCTTTTACCTTATCGCTCTGAAGATACATCTCATTGTAGTAAAGAAGCGGTGTTACACCCATATCTCTCATGAGCATCTCCTCAGCCTGATGAAAATATCCGAATCTTGTCTGCGGATCAACCTCTTTAGCCGCTTTTTCCAAGAGTGCATCGTACTCAGGGTTCGAGTACTTTGAGCTGTTGTTTCCGTTTCCTGTCTGTGTAAGCTGAAGGATATTTGAAGGATCGTTGTAATCCATTACCCAACCGTCTCTTGCAATCTGATAGTTTCCGGATCTTCTCTGTGGTGTAAATGACTTCCACTCAACTATATTAACTTCCACATTAACTCCGAGCTCTTTCCATGCCTGCTGTAAATACTCGGCAATCTTCTTGTGATAAGCCGAATCATTTGTTGAGTATGTAAGTGTAGGAAGTCCTTCACCGTTCGGATGTCCGGCCTCAGCCAAAAGCTCTTTAGCCTTTGCAAGGTTACCCGCGAAATCGTCAACATTTATATACACTGAAGGGTCTGTAATATTATCTGTCCAAAGCGATCCGTCCCAGTCTGATGTACCGGCACTTACAAAACCTGTTGCAGGAGTATATGTACCTGCTGTGATAGTCTCTGAAATATACTTTCTGTCAAGTGCAAGTGAAAGTGCCTGACGAACTCTTGCATCTTTGAACTCATCCAATGTGTTGTTCAAGTCGATGAAATATGTTCCAAGCTGTGGATCAAGGTGATAGTCGGCTCTCTTTTGCAATGTTGTGATTTCCTGTGTAGGAATATCCTTAATCATTAAAGCATCTCCCGACTCATATGCACTGAATGCGGCATTCTGATCCTGCATAAGAAGACATTTGATACCGTCAAGCTTTACGGCATCCTTGTTCCAGTAATTCTCATTTTTCTCAAGCATTAAATAGCTGCCTGATTTCCACTCTGTAAGTTTGAACGGACCTGAAGAGATATATGTCTTCGGATCAAGTGTCCATCCGTCAGGATTTGCATCTACTACATCTTTCTTTACAGGTGAAAGTGCGGCAAATGTTGCAAGCTTGTCAAAATAAGGTGTAGGTGATGACATATGAACTACCAAAGTCTTGTCATCGGTTGCCTCAACACCGAGTTTTGTAACATCGGGGTCTATTGTAGGGTTACCGTCGGCATCAGGTTTACCTATAGCCTCCTCATAACCTTCCAACATTCCGAGAGTTATCTCCGCATATGGTGCGGCAACCTCAGGGTCGATCATTCTCTGCCAGCTGTATACGAAGTCATTAGCTGTAAGATCCGAACCGTCAGACCACTTTAATCCGTCTCTTAAATGGAATGTCCATGTAAGTCCGTCATCGCTTACTTCATATTTTTCAGCTAAACTTGGAGCCACTTTACCGTCCTTGTCAACTCTTAACAAGTTGTCAAAAAGATATGTGAGATAGTTTGCTCCGTCATTTGTTGTATTGAGTGCAGGGTCAATTGACTCCACTTCCGGTCCCAATTCGATAGTAAGAATCTTGCCTCCCGCCTTTGCAGCCGACTTTGCTCCTCCGCCGCCGCAACCTGAAAGCACAAGTGCACCGGTAAGAACCAATGTAGCTAAAACCAATTGTTTCTTCATAAATCCTCCTAAATATTTTTTATCAAAACCGACAGGTTCTAATTTTTAATTTATCCTCTCGATATTGTGGCAGGCTACAAAATGTCCTTTTTCCACTTCTCTCCACTTCGGAACTTCCATTGCACACTGCTCTGTAGCATATTTACATCTGGTTCTAAAATGGCATCCGCTTGGCGGATTAAGAGGTGAAGGTACTTCACCCTCAAGTACAATTCTCGATCTTTCTCTTGATACCTTAGGATCCGCTACAGGTATAGCTGAAATAAGGCTCTTTGTATATGGATGAAGCGGTCTGAAAATAATCTCTCCGGACTCTGCAAGCTCAACCATTCTACCAAGATACATAACACCGATTCTGTTACTTATATGATTTACAATAGACAGGTCATGGGCGATAAACAGATAGGTAAGCCCTCTTTCCTTTTGTAAATCCTCAAACATATTTACAACCTGAGCCTGAATGGAAACGTCAAGTGCGGATACAGGCTCATCCGCAACGATAAAGTCGGGATCCACTACAAGCGCTCTTGCAATACCTACTCTTTGTCTCTGTCCTCCCGAGAACTCGTGAGGATATCTGTTGGCATGCTCGGAGTTAAGACCTACAGTCTTTAAAACCTCAATAATTTTGTCCTGTCTGTCTTTTTTTGAAGCCGCAATCTTATTGATATCGATAGCTTCACCGATAATATCTCCGACCGTCATTCTCGGGTCAAGTGATGCATAAGGATCCTGGAAAACTATCTGAAGTTTTTTTCTGTAAGGATACATATTTACCGCAGTCTTTTTTCCAAGCTTAGGTACACCGTTTTCGATAATATCGTTACCGTTCTCATCAACAAGAGGTACTTTTCCGCTGTCAAAAAGCACTTGGTCTTTGTATATTATTCTTCCGTCTGTAGGCTCATAGAGTCTAAGCAAAGATCTACCTGTTGTGGTTTTACCGCAACCCGACTCTCCTACAAGTCCCAGAGTTTCTCCCTTTTCAATATAGAAAGAAACATCATCCACAGCTCTTACATATTTCTTATTTTTACCAAAACCTCCAACAGGGAAGAATTGTTGTAAATGTTCAACTCTAATTATTTTTTCAGACATACTTATTCTCCCTCTGTATTATTATCTTCTTCCAACTCATTTAACCAACACTGTGAATAATGAGTTTCACTGAAATTCTTAACAGGCGGCATTTCTCTTAAGCATATCTTCATACAAGAATCACATCTGGAAGCAAAAGGACAACCCTTCGGCGGATTAAGCATATCCACAGGAGTACCCTCGATAGGTACAAGTCTTTCATAATCAGCCTCATACATCTTTGGGATACTCTTTAAAAGTCCCTTTGTATATTCATGCTTCGGATTGTAAAAAATATCGTCTGTAAGACCGCTCTCTATAATTTTTCCCGCATACATAACCGCTATTCTGTCACAGATATTTGCAACCACACCAAGGTCATGTGTAATCATAATAATCGCCATGCCAAGCTTATTCTTAAGCTCAATCATAAGCTCTATAATCTGTGCCTGAATAGTAACGTCAAGCGCTGTTGTAGGCTCATCCGCTATCAGAAGCTTAGGCTCGCAGGCAAGCGCCATAGCGATCATAACTCTCTGTCTCATACCTCCTGAGAGCTCGTGAGGATATTGCTTAAGTCTCTTATCAGGCTCGTTTATCCCTA
Source organism: Lachnoanaerobaculum sp. MSX33 (assembly GCF_000512995.1). NCBI lineage: Bacteria > Bacillati > Bacillota > Clostridia > Lachnospirales > Lachnospiraceae > Lachnoanaerobaculum > Lachnoanaerobaculum sp. MSX33. The sequence goes on from NZ_AZXX01000082.1 coordinate 25,634, forward strand.
CCAAAGTAAGAAGCTCTTTTGCTCTTTCCTTTGCCTCTTTTTTATTCTTATTTGTATGCAGAAGTATAACTTCCATTATCTGGTTTCCGATAGTATATACCGGATTCAAGCTGGTCATAGGATCCTGGAAAATGATTGAAACTTCATTTCCACGGATTTTTCTCATTTCTTTTTCACTCATTTCATTGATGTGATATCCGTTGAAGTATAAATCTCCACCTATGATCTTTCCCGGATTTGCTATAAGCCCCATAAGAGAATAGCTTGTAACACTCTTTCCGGAGCCTGACTCTCCTACTACTCCCAGCACTTCTCCTTCGTTTACATAGAAGGAAACATCATCTAAGGCTTTCACCTCTCCTGCCGGAGTAAAGAAGGAAAGTCTCTCATGTTCTATATCTACAAGATGTTTACTCATAATTACCTTCCTTTAATTCTTTAGCTTAGGATCAAATGCATCACGGAGTCCGTCTCCCAAAAGGTTAAGACTAAGTATTATCAAACTGATAAGTATTGCCGGTGCGAACAAAAGATGTGGATATGACTGCAATCCTGTTATGGCATCGGAAGCAAGTGAACCGAGAGACGGCATAGGAACAGCCACACCAAGTCCCAAAAATGACAAATAACTCTCTGTAAAGATAGCAGAAGGTATTTGCAATGTAGTTGTAACAATCAATGTACCGATAGTATTTGTAAGCAAGTGCTTTCTGATAATCTGACCGCTCTTTGCACCGAGTGCCCTTGCAGCTGTAACATACTCCTGCTCTTTTAATACAAGAATCTGTCCACGGACAATTCTTGCCATACCTACCCAGTAAAGAAGGGCAAAAACTATAAATATACTTATAAGATTTATACCGAGAACATTGATCCATCCGAATCCCGGCGCAGACGCCAAAAGCTTCATAGGCTTCTTAAGCGCAAAAGTAAGAAGTATTATAAGTAATATATCAGGAACTGTATATATTACATCTACAATTCTCATCATTATAAGGTCAACCCATCCGCCGGTAAATGCCGCAACGGAACCGTAAATCGAACCGATTATAAGCACGATAAATGATGCCAAAAGTCCTACTATAAGTGAAATTCTGGCTCCCATCATTACTCTTATTGCATAGTCTCTTCCAAGACTGTCTGTTCCGAGTATATGTGGAAATACCTTCTCTCCTGCGGCAATTCTTGCAAGTTCTCCTGCAGAATACTGCATAGGCATAAGTCTCTCGCTGCCCTTTAACTGTATTGCATAGTTATATGGGTAAAATATCGGCACTATAAATGCAAGTATCAATATAACAAAAAATACTGCCAAAGATGCAAGTGCCACTTTATTCTTTAAAAGTCTTCGAAATCCGTCCTGCCAGAAGCTGACACTCTGACGCATCACTACCAGACTTTCTTTTTCTTCTTTGCTGGCGGGCAAAAAATCTTCAGGCGATAAATTTAAATGCCCTGAAATAATATGTTTGCTCATTATATATAGGGATGCCACAAAAAACTTGTGACAACCTTCTCCTTTCTTATAGGCTTTACTTAAGTTTTATTCTAGGATCTACGATCGTATATGCAATATCTACCACTACGTTCATAAAAATAATAAGAGTTGCCAGGAATATGGTAGTTCCCATGATAACTGTATAGTCCTGATTTATAACAGAACTTACAAACTCACCTCCAAGTCCCGGAATGGTGAATATCTTCTCTACAACAAAGCTTCCTACAAGTGTATACGCTACAAGCGGACCCATATATGTAATGATAGGCAAAATAGCATTTCTGAGTGCATGCTTAAACAAAATAACATTCTCTGAAAGACCTTTTGCTCTTGCTGTTCTCATATAGTCCTGTCCAAGTACGTCAAGCATTGAAGATCTCATCTGTCTTGCAATATAAGCTGTAGGATAAAATGAAAGCGCCAGTACCGGCATGATATAGTTTAACGGTGATGTAAGACCGTATGTAGGCAAAAGTTCAAGCTTTACGCCTAAAAAGTACATTAGAATAGTACAAACAACGAAACTCGGTACCGCTATTCCCAAAGTTGCAAACATTATTATAAGTCTGTCAAGTACCTTCCCTCTGTTAAGTGCGGCAACAGAACCCAAAGGCACTCCGAATATTAATGCAAGGACTATAGATATTCCACCCACTCTGGCAGAAACAGGAAATTTTGTGGATATTATCTGAGCTACATCTCTTCCCCTTTGTTTTATACTTATTCCAAAATCACCTTTCAATGCATTTTTAAAATAGTTGATATACTGCACTGTAATAGGCTTATCAAGGCCATATTTTACCTCCAATGCTTTTTGAGCCGCTTTTGAAATTGACTTATCCGCAGCGAAAGGTCCTCCCGGAACTTGCTGCATCAGGAAAAAAGTCAAGGTTGATACGATGAATATTGTTGCTATTCCGAATATCAACCTTTTGATAATATACTTTAACACGATTTCCTCTCCTTTACTTTTTATTTTTTCTATAAGTTATTAAAGTATCTTGCCAATATTTTATGCTTTTAGATATTTTCACATAGAAATAAAAGCTTGTACAAAAAAATAGCAGGCAAGCACCGTTGCTAAATATTGCCTACTTCCTACACAATTATACACTATTCTATTATCTTTTTCAAGACTCTGTTCGTATAGCGTGCACTTATGTTTGTCGATAGAACACATAATATTTTTTTGTAATTTCAGCTTTATATTTCTTTATATTTTCTTTATCTTCTTTATGCAATATATCCCTTTACTTTTTTCAAAAAAGGTATATGATATTTTAGACAAATGTGTTTCTTCCTATTAAATGTACCACATAAGTAGCCTGAAATATATTTGAGTGGTTTGCCTTACATGGTATATCACATAATACTATTTACTAAGGAGGTTTTATGGATGATATAATAAGCAGGCTTTCTGAAATAGAAGACTCATCTCAAAGTCACGTTGATGATGCCGTTCAAAAGAAAAAGGAAATCGCTGCTGAGATTAACGCCAGGAAAGAGCTTTGGAAGCAAGATCTTGATGCTAAGACAAAGGCCCGAATTGCCGAGTTGCAGGAATCTATGAACTTGTCGAAAGAAAAAAAGATTTCCGAACTCAAACAACAGTCTGAGAAGGCCTTTAAGAATCTGCAAGACATGTATGACACTCACCATGATAAATATGTGGATATGCTATTCTCAAACATGATTAAGGAGTAGCCATGGGAAATTTATTTAAATACTCTTCCCTTACCACTAAGATTCGTTCTATGTCAAGTGACTTAATAAGTATTGACGGTTTCAAATCACTCTGTGAATGTGAAACCATCACTGATGCAATGAATGAACTTATGCATTATAAATATTACCGTGATGCATTTAAAAAAGTTGATATTTCTACATTACATCGTGAGGACATAGAGCAAATATTATTGTTAAGTAATCTGGAAGAGTTTTCAAGGCTCTACAAATTTAACTCGGGTACTCCGAGAAAATATCTGAATTTAGTATCTATGTACAATACAATCTATGTCTTAAAGCGTATACTGCGAGACATTCTCAGTCATAGACCAACATCTTTGGATTTAAAATCGTATTCCAAATATATGGGTGCAAAGACAAATCTGAACATCGATGAGCTTATGTCTGCACAAGACGTTTCACAATTTGTTGATTCCCTGAAAAATACAGAATATTATGATTGTACAAATCAGGTATTGTCTACCGGAAGTACCAATATATTTGACTATGCTCTTGCTCTTGACTCTTACTATTTTGAGATTTGTTTCAAATTTGCACAAAAAGAGCTTAAAGGTGATGAAAGCAAAGAAGTACTCTCAATCCTCGGAACAAGATGCGATTTCCTTAATATGCAATGGATATACAGAACCAAGAAGTATTATAAAGTAAGTAATACAAAGGTATATGCCACTCTCATCCCGCATTACTACAAGATAAGCGTAGATGAAATAAAGCAAATGGTTGAGGCCGAAAATCTTGATGAGTTTTTTGTAATATTTGACAATTCATACTATGGAAAATTGTCTGCAAAGCTTTTCAAGTACAAACCCGGCATAGAAGAATTTTATATGAGGACGTTGGAATATCTGTATAGTAAACATAAAAAGGATAATCCGTATTCTTTGGCAAGCCTCAGCTACTATCTGTATTCCAGGGAACTTGAGATAAGCAGAGTTATAGAGATAATAGAATCCATCAGATATTCGCTTCCTCCGGAAGATATTGTCTCTAATATTTTAAAACTTGAAACAAGGAGGTCTTTCGCATGATTGAGAGAATGGAATTCTTGAATATCACAGGCCCGAAAGACGATATTGACAGAATCATAGAAACCTATATCAGTAAGTATGATTTTCAATTGGAAAATGCTCTTTCAGAGCTTAAAAATGTCAAAGAGTTGCATGCCTTCAATGAAAGCAATCCTTATAAAGACATCTTGGCAAGATCGCAGGAACTGAAAGAATACTTTAAAGATACCGGTTTACACACGAATCGTCACATGAGTATCGAGGAGGCCGACAAAATAACCCGGAATATTTCAGACAAGGTCTATTCTTTATCACAAAAAAAGAGTGAACTTGAATCGGAACTTGCCGGATACGAGGAAAAGCTTAAAAATGTCCACTATTTTATAGGACTGGATTATGACACCGAAAAGATTCTGCACTTTAAGTATGTAAACTTCAGATTCGGTTCCATGCCGACGGAATATTATGAAAAGTTTATGACCTTTGTGTATGAAGGTATTGACACTATTTTTTACAAGGCAAGAGAAATAGATGATAAGGTATGGGGTGTATATTTTGTACCGGATGCCATTTCGGAGCAAATAGACGCTATATATTCTTCAATGCATTTTGAAAGATTTTTCCTGCCTGATGAGTACCATGGTACACCTGAATATTCAAGTGCCAAGCTTCAGGAAAAGATTAAAGAATTGCAGGACAATATACTTAATATCGACAATAAGATAATAAGTGTACTTGAAAACAGCCGTGAAGATTTTCTTTTGGCTAATCAGGTACTTTTCAGATTCAACAAGGTTTTTGAGGTCAGAAAGTATGCGGCAGCCACCAGAGATAACAGAAAAGATAAGAAAGTCTTCTATATCATATGCGGATGGCTTACAAAAGATGATGCCGAAAAACTGGCAAAAGAGCTTGAAAACGAGCCGAGTACTTTCTGCATTGCGGAAAGAAATTTATCAAAAATAAGCAGTACTCCGCCTATAAAGTTAAAGAACAATGCCCTTTTCAAACCTTATGAAATGTTTGTTGAAATGTACGGCTTGCCGAATTATAAGGAATTTGATCCTACAATACTTATAGCTCTGACATATTCCGTTTTGTTCGGTTTTATGTTCGGAGATGTCGGACAGGGTCTTGTGCTTTTAATACTCGGAAGTATTATTGCCTATAAGAAGAAATCAAGGCTTGCGGCAATTATTGCCAGATGCGGATTCTTCTCTACAATATTCGGATTCTTATTCGGTTCGATATTCGGATTTGAAGATATAATACAGCCGCTTTGGGTAAGACCCGCAAAAGCAATGACTGCACTTCCTGTTATCGGAAATTTAAATACGGTCTTTGTGGTAACTATAACACTGGGTATGTTCATAATAATACTTATGATGATCTTAAGTATTTTGACAAAGCTTAGGTTTAATGAACCGGGTGAAGCATTGTTTGATGCAAACGGTGTGGCAGGACTTGTATTCTATGCATCGGCACTTATTACCATAATACTGTTTATGACAGGTAATCATATGCCGGCGGCAATTGTGCTGTTTATAATGTTTGTACTTCCTTTAATTTTAATTTTCTTAAAAGAGCCTTTATCGGCTGTATTGGAAAAGAAAAAGATACATCTTGAAGGAGGTGTAGGCATGTTTATTCTGCAGGGATTCTTTGAGCTTTTTGAAGTGCTTTTAAGCTACTTTTCAAACTCTCTTTCCTTTGTCAGAGTGGGTGCGTTTGCAGTCAGCCATGCGGCAATGATGGAAGTAGTGCTTATGCTTTCAGGTGCTGAAAGCGGCAATATCAACTGGATAGTTGTTGTCCTCGGAAATATCTTTGTAATGGGTATGGAAGGTTTAATTGTAGGTATACAGGTATTACGTCTTGAGTATTATGAGTTGTTCTCAAGATTTTATACAGGTGACGGTAGAGAATTTAAACCTTATTCATAGTAAATAATTTTTATGTTTTAGTTAGGAGAAAAAAATGAATACATTAGTAAAAGTAACACTTGCAGCAGCCCTTATTTTAAGTATCGCAGTTCCTTATATCGCATTTATGATAGGCGAAAAGACAAAGGGTCGTTATAAAAAAGCCCTTGCGGGAAATGTTGTTATGTTCTTCGGTGTTATGGCAATCACATGCGTATTTTTCTTATCGGGAAATGCTTACGCGGCTTCTGAAACCGCAGCTTCATCAGCCACAGGTTTAGGATACCTCTCAGCAGCTCTTTCAGTAGGTCTTGCATGTATCGGTGGCGGTATCGCGGTATCCGCAGCAGCTTCAGCAGCACTTGGAGCTATCAGTGAGGACGGTTCAATCCTTGGTAAGTCACTTATCTTCGTAGGTCTTGCAGAAGGTGTTTGCCTTTACGGACTTGTAGTTGCATTCATGATTCTCGGTCGTTTATAAAGGCGATTTTATGAAAATGTATCTTATAAGTGATAATGTGGATACTCTTACAGGTATGAGACTTGCAGGGGTGGAAGGAGTGGTGGTTCATGAAAAACATGAACTTGCAAATGCCCTTGATTTTGTTATAAAGAGCAAAGATATCGGCATTGTGCTTCTTACGGAAAAGTTTTCAAAGGATTATCCCGAGCTTGTAAATAAATATAAGATGGAATCACATATACCACTCTTTATTGATATACCGGACAGACATGGTACCGGAAGATCCGAGAACTTCATTACAGACTATGTAAATGAGGCTATCGGCTTGAAACTGTAACAGTTTGCATGATTATAATCTTGCGAAATGAACTTTAGATTAAGATTAAAAAGGTAGGTATTATCTTGACAATAGAAGAAAAACTACAGCATTTTAAAGAGGCTTGCACTGCTGATGCCATTGCCACCGCTGAAAAAATACTTTCAGATTATAAAAATGCTTTAGAGAAGGACTTTTTAGACTACCAAAACAGTGAGACGCGACTTGCTGATATGGAAGTCAAAACTGAAACCACAAGGATTGACAAAGAGATGAACAAAGAGCTCGCTCTTGAACAGATAAAACTACGAATGGAGCTTGGCAAAAAGGCTGCCGAGCTCAAGGAAAAGATTTTTGCACAGCTTGAGGAAAGACTCGCAGAGTATCAGGAAACTCCCGAATATGTAGCTTTGATAGATTCACAAATTGAAAGAGCATTGGAATTTGCGGGTAATGATGAGGTGAAAATATATATAGACCCTAATGATGAATCTCTTGCACATGATCTTTCCGTAAAGCATGATATTGATATAGCCATCAGTAAATATCCTTTTCATGGCGGTATGAGAGCCGTTATACCGGCAAAAAATATTCTGATTGACAATTCTTTTGAAAAAAAGATTTCAGAAGCAAAGGAAAAATTTGATGTAGATATGGAGGTACTATAATGGCAACTACAGGTATTATATTTGCAATAAACGGACCTATAGTAAAGACATCAAATGATTCCGGTTTTGAAATGCATGAGATGGTATATGTAGGAGAAGAAAATCTTGTGGGTGAGGTAATCGGACTTACTTCCGATGCAACCGTCATAGAGGTTTATGAGGAAACCGGCGGCATTAAGCCGGGTGAAATTGTAACAGGTACAGGTGCTCCCGTTTCCGTAACTCTTGCACCCGGTATCCTTAACAATATCTTTGACGGTATTGAAAGACCTTTAAGTGAAATTGCAAAGGTTGACGGAACCTATATTTCCAGAGGTGTAAGTGTGGATTCACTTGATACAAAGAAACTCTGGAAAACACATATAACCGTAAAACCGGGACAGGCTATAGACGGAGGAACCATAATTGCCGAGGTGCCTGAAACACCTGCAATATTACATAGAGTAATGCTCTCTCCAAACCTTAAGGGTTATGTTTTGGATGTGGTTGAAGACGGTGAGTATACGATAAATGACAAGATTCTCACATTGCAGCTTGAAGACGGAAGTGAGATTCCGATCACCATGACACAGCACTGGCCTATTCGTGTTCCGAGACCTATAAAGAAGAGATTCCCGGCAAGCGTTCCGCTTATTACCGGTCAGAGAATTCTTGATACTCTCTTCCCTCTTGCAAAGGGAGGTACTGCAGCTGTTCCGGGAGGATTCGGTACAGGTAAGACTATGACACAGCACCAGATTGCAAAATGGTCCGATGCAAATATTATTATTTATATCGGTTGTGGTGAGCGTGGAAATGAGATGACTCAGGTTCTTGAGGAGTTCTCAGAACTTATAGATCCTAAGACCGGAAATCCTTTGATGGATAGAACAACCCTTATCGCAAACACTTCAAATATGCCGGTTGCCGCCAGAGAGGCATCTCTTTATTCAGGGCTGACACTTGCAGAATATTACCGTGATATGGGTTATGATGTTGCAATCATGGCGGACTCAACGTCAAGATGGGCGGAGGCTCTTCGTGAGATCTCAGGTCGACTTGAGGAAATGCCTGCCGAGGAAGGTTTCCCGGCATATCTGGCATCAAGACTTTCCGCATTCTATGAGAGAGCCGGCATGATGCAAAACTTAAACGGAAGTGAAGGATCGGTATCAATTATCGGTGCGGTATCTCCACAGGGTGGTGATTTCTCCGAGCCTGTAACACAAAATACCAAGAGATTTGTACGCTGTTTCTGGGGACTTGATAAGAGACTTGCATATGCAAGACATTTCCCTGCTATACAGTGGCTTGACAGCTATTCGGAATACCTGACAGATCTTGCGCCTTGGTATGCGGAGCATGTAGATAAGAACTTTGTAGAATATAGAAACAGGCTTGTATATATACTCAATCAGGAAGCATCTCTGATGGAAATAGTAAAACTTATCGGTGCTGATGTTTTGCCTGACGATCAGAAACTTGTACTTGATATAGCGAAGGTTATAAGAGTAGGTTTCCTTCAGCAAAACGCCTTCCACAAGGATGATACTTGTGTTCCGCTGATAAAACAGTACAAAATGATGGATGTCATACTCTATCTCTATCAGAAATCAAAAGCTCTTGTTCATCAGGGTATGCCTATGAGTGTTTTGCATCAAGACAGTATCTGGGACAGAGTTTCTTCCATAAAGTATGATGTTCCTAACGATAAGCTCGAGATGTTGGATCAATACAAAAAAGATATTGACACATTCTACGAAAAAGTACTTGAAAAGAATGCATAGGAGGTAAAACATGTCAATAGAATACCTTGGACTTAGTTCCATAAACGGACCACTGGTAGTTCTTGAGGGTGTCAAGGGTGCTGCCTATGATGAGATTGTAGAAATGACCGTAAACGGTAAAGAAAGACGTCTTGGCAAAATCATTGAAATAAACGGTGACAAAGCGGTAATACAGGTTTTTGAAGGAACCGACGGTATGGCACTTAGAAATACACATACAAAGCTTACAGGAAAGCCTATGGAAATAGGCGTTTCCGAGGCAATGTTCGGAAGAACTTTTAACGGTATCGGAGAACCTATCGACGGACTTGGAAGTGTGGAGGCTGAAAAGACCATAGATGTAAACGGAAAACCTCTAAATCCTGTCACAAGGGAGTATCCGAGAAACTATATCAGAACCGGTATTTCCGCAATAGACGGACTTATGACTCTTATCAGAGGTCAAAAGCTCCCTATATTCTCAGGAAACGGCCTTCCACATGATGAGCTTGCGGCACAGCTTGTGCGTCAGTCTTCTTTGGGTGACAGCAACAATGATGATGAGAAGTTTGCGGTTGTATTTGCAGCCATGGGTGTAAAGCATGATGTGGCCGATTTCTTCCAGAGAACATTTGCAGAGAGCGGTGTCAGTGACCATGTTATCACATTCATCAATCTTGCAAACGATCCTGTTGTAGAAAGACTTATTACTCCGAAGGTGGCTCTTACCGTTGCCGAGTATCTTGCCTTTGAAAAGGGCATGCATATACTTGTAATACTTACTGATATGACTTCTTTTGCGGAGGCAATGCGTGAGGTTTCATCTTCCAAGGGTGAGATTCCTTCAAGAAAAGGTTTCCCGGGATATCTTTATTCAGAGCTTGCCACCATATATGAGAGAGCGGGTATTGTAAACGGTGTGAACGGTTCCGTTACACAGATTCCGATACTTACCATGCCGAATGACGATATCACTCACCCGATTCCCGACCTTACAGGATATATAACCGAAGGCCAGATAGTTCTTGACAGAGACTTAAACGGTCAGTCAATCTATCCTCCTATCTCAGTACTTCCTTCTCTTTCAAGACTTATGAAGGACGGTATCGGTGAAGGCTTTACAAGAGCGGACCATCAGGATGTGGCAAATCAGCTCTTCTCTTCCTACTCTAAGGTGGGTGATGCCAGAGCTCTTGCATCCGTTATCGGTGAGGACGAATTGTCCGATACGGATAAACAATACCTTATATTCGGTAGAGCATTTGAGCAGATGTTTATAGGTCAGTCTGTTAATGATAACAGAACAATATTTGATACCTTGGAAATCGGTTGGAAACTTCTCGGTCTCATGCCAAGAGGCGAGCTTGACAGAATAGATACAAAGGTACTTGATCAGTATTATAAGCCTACAGTACTTGATGCGAACGGTGATATAGTTCCTGCTGCAGTAGAGGATTAATTATGAATATTAATACATTCCCGACAAAGGGTAATTTGATAGCCTCAAAAAACTCTCTGGCACTGGCAAAACAGGGCTATGGCTTGATGGATAAGAAGAGAAATATTCTTATCCGCGAGCTTATGGGATTGATTGATGAGGCTAAGGAAATCCAAAAACAAATAGATACAACCTTTAGTGCCGCTTACAAGGCACTGATGTATGCAAATATAGAACTTGGTATCGACTTCGTATCAGATATCGCCGGTTCGGTGCCTGTTGAAGACAGTATACAGATAAAGACCAGGTCGGTAATGGGTACTGAAATACCTCTTGTAAGATTTGATGATTCTCCTATGGAGCCTACATATGCTTATTACGCTACAAGAGAGTCACTTGATAAAGCCAGAGAATGCTTCAATGAAGTAAAAAGACTTACTGTAAGGCTTTCCATGATAGAAAATTCCGCTTATCGTCTGGCAAGAAATATTAAAAAGACTCAAAAAAGAGCCAATGCCTTAAAGAATATCACTATTCCAACCTATGAAAATCTCACAAAGAATATCACCAATGCTTTGGAAGAAAAGGATCGTGAGGAATTCACCAGGTTGAAGGTTATAAAGTCTTGGAAGGATGCATAATGAAAATACTTAGATTCTTTTTGGGAATTATTTTAAGCTTTTCACTGATGTTTATCGTGCTGGTTACATCCATTGAAATTGCGGCATATTCAGATTTTACATTTTATGAAAAAGAATACAACAAATATGCCGTAACAAACTATGTGGATATTTCAATGTCCGATCTTATGAATGTTACAAAGGATATGATGAGCTATCTAAAAGGTGACAGAGAAAAACTATCCGATATAAAGGCAAATATCGCAGGAATCCCCGATACGGCTTTCTTTAATGAAAGAGAAGTTGCACATATGGAGGATGTACGAGGTCTTTTTGTAGGAGCAGTTTATCTTAGATATATACTTATAGCGGTCAGTATTCTTTGCATTATAGCGGTAAAATTATTAAAAGGTAAAATATTTTGCTTTCTGTCAAATGTACTTACATTCGGCACTTTATTTACTCTGGTTATAACAGCCGTTTTGGTATTTCTTATTGCCGGAGATTTTGAAAAATATTTTATAATCTTCCACCATATCTTTTTTAACAATGATTTGTGGATGCTTGACCCGGCTACCGACAATTTGATAAATATAGTGCCACAGGGCTTCTTTATGGATATGTCTAAAAGAATTATGATAGTATTTTCCACTTTTATCCTGTCTATGATAGGTAGCGGTGTGGTTTTAAAGAAAATTTTTAAATAATTTTTAAAGAATAAGGTGTATGTGGACTTTACAAGCACCTTATTTTTATATTTGCATATAATTTGATATTATGATAAATTATGACTTTAGAAAAATGTTTTCTTAGGAGGTTATTTATGAAGAAAAAATGGTGGCACGGTAAAGTTGCTTATCAAATATATCCAAAAAGTTTTAATGATACCACAGGAAGCGGTATCGGTGACCTGAGAGGTATTATAGAAAAACTCGACTATCTAAAAGATCTGGGAGTTGACATAATATGGTTGTCTCCTTGTTATTGCTCTCCTTTTGCAGATCAGGGCTATGATATTTCAGACTATTACAATATAGATCCGGTATTCGGAAATATGGACGATATGGATGAACTTTTGGCGGAAGCTAAAAAAAGAGATATGTACATTCTTATGGACCTTGTAGTAAATCACTGCTCAGATGAGCATGAGTGGTTTAAAAAGGCTATGGAAGATCCTGACGGAGAATATGGTAAGTACTTCTATATCGAAGAAGGTAATGACGGCAAGGAGCCTAACAACTGGCGTTCCTACTTTGGCGGAAGTGCATGGGAAAAGATCCCCGGTACAAACAAGTATTATCTTCACCTCTTCCATAAAAAGCAACCTGACCTCAACTGGGAAAACAAAAAAGTTCGTGAAGAAATATATACAATGATTAACTGGTGGCTTGAGAGAGGACTTGCAGGCTTTAGAATTGATGCCATTATAAATATAAAGAAAGCTCTCCCTATAATTGACTATTGCTACTCACCGGATCGAGAAGACGGCTTTGTAGAGCCGCATAGAATGCTTAAGGATGCTATAGGTGTAGGTGACTTCCTTACAGAACTTAAAAATGAGACCTTTGCCAAGCATGACGCTTTCACAGTCGGCGAAGTATTTGATGAGCGTGAAGAGGATATCCCGCTTTTCATCGGTGATGACGGCTATTTCTCAAGTATGTTTGACTTCAATGAGACAATATTCGGAAAAAGCAGGAACGGTTGGTACGATTGCAAGCCTATAACCCCTGATGACTATAAGAGATGCTGCTTTGAGACTCAGGAAAAGCTTGGCGATATAGGTATGATTTCCACCATAATTGAAAATCATGACGAGCCAAGAGGTGTAAGCCACTATATCCCTGCAGACGAGCTTAGCGAAACCGCAAAAAAATTCCTCGGTACAATGCAGTTTATGCTTCGTGGACTTCCGTTTATCTATCAAGGCCAGGAAATAGGTATGGAGAATGTAAACTTCACCTCTATGGATCAGATAGATGATATATCAACCCGTGACCAGTATAAAGTTGCAATAGAAGCCGGACTCTCTCCCGAAGAGGCATTTGCAGCCGTAAAGCATTACAGCCGTGACAACAGCCGTACTCCTTTCCAGTGGGATGACAGCAAAAATGCCGGATTTACTACAGGAACACCGTGGCTTATGGTAAGCCCTGACTATAAGAGAATCAATGCGGCATCACAAATAAATGATCCTAATTCGCTTCTCTCACACTACAAAAAGCTCACCGCTCTCAGAAAAGACCCTGAGTATACTGAGACTGTAGTATATGGTAAGACCTTACCATACCTCCCTGAGGTGGAGAAACTTATGGCATTTAAGAGAGTTTCAGATAATCAGACATTACTTGTACTCGGCAACTTCGGGATCAAGCCGCAGACTGTAAAACTTCCTTCAAAATGTAAAAAGGTTGTTTTAAACAATGTGGAAAATGTTGATTTCGTATCAGATACAGAGATCAAACTTGAAGGATACCAGGCTTTAGTTATAGAAATTTAAAAACATTAAAAAGAACCTGTCGGAACAAACACCTCCGACAGATTCTTTTTTAATACTAAAAAATATCTTTTTTCCAAAAGAGTCTTATCTTATTTTCATAATTTTCTAAAGTATGAAAAATTCCTAATATATAGACATTTTTATCAACGATCTTATATATGATTACATAATCCATTCCCGTAACCTTGGCTTCATGATACTCGAACGATTTCATAAAATAATCTTGACTTATTTTATATACATATGGATTTGTCTCCAACATATCATATATTTGAGAAACTCCTTCAAGTAAATGTTGGGCAGCACCCTTATTCTTAAGCTTAAAAATAAGATATCTAATACATTCATCCAACAATATTTCCATCTCTTCAGTAGAAATAATATTATAAATCATACTTATTCCTCACTGTATTAAGAGCCTCTCTTGCATCACGTACTTTTCCCTCTTTGATTTGCTGTTCTGAGTTTATAAGACTTTGATACATATTCATCTTATTGGATATTCCTTCAAAGGTATCAATACTCATAATTACCATATCACCATATCCGTTTTTTGTTATAAAAACAGGTTCTGATGTACTATGGCATAAATCTGAAATCTCTGAAGTGTTTTTCAAATCTTTAATAGGAATAATTTGTGGCATAATCTTCACCCCCTTTTTTAATATTATGAGGTATATTATACCATAATTATATGATAATTAGTAGTATCAAGTTGGAATTATTAAACCAATCTCTCACCCTCTGCCATACAACTCTGTCAGATACTTGATATTCTTCCAGGTATTCTCATCTATCTCATTCTCTGTAAGTCTGAACATCCAGTTTTTACCTATTGTGGAAGGTGTGTTCATTCTGTACCTGTGGTCATAGTGAAGATAGTCCTGTATAGGTATAATACAGGTATCCGAGACACTTCCCATTGCCGCTCTGATAAGTGCATCGCAGACTTCGGTCTTCTTGTCGGACTTCTTTAAATTAAAGTATGCAAGCACCATATCATACTCTTTTTCCGTAATATCATCAAGCCATCCCATCACAGTCTCATTGTCATGAGTTCCGGTATATACCACGCTGTTTCTTGTATAATTGTGAGGTAAGTAGTCATTTGCGCTTCCCGTATCTCTGGAATCGAAAGCAAATTCAAGGACTTTCATTCCGGGATAGCCGCTGTCGTTTACAAGTCTTCTTACACTGTCCGTCACATATCCAAGATCCTCCGCTATAAGCTTACAGTCACCAAGTCTTTCCCTTATCTTATTGAAGAGTTCAATACCCGGACCCTTCTCCCAGTGACCGCCTGCCGCAGTCTCATTCTCTGCAGGGATGGAATAGTATTCATCAAATCCTCTGAAATGATCTATTCTGATAACATCATAGTTTTCAAAATTCTTTCCAAGTCTTTTTATCCACCATTTATAGTCTGTATCTCTGTGATATCCCCAATTATAAAGCGGATTTCCCCAAAGCTGTCCGTCAGGAGCAAAACCGTCGGGCGGACAACCTGCCACCGCTACAGCATTACCCTCTTCATCCATCTGGAACAGCTCTCTGTGCGCCCAGGTGTCCGCACTGTCCATAGCCACATAAATCGGAATATCGCCGATAATCTCTATACCGTTTTCATTGGCATATGCTTTTAATTTCTTCCACTGTTCATCAAACTTATATTGTAGGAACTGATAAAATTCTATATCAAAGTAAAGCTTCTCCCTATAATAATTGATGGCATAATCATATCTTTCTCTTATATCCTTCGGCCAGGTATTAAAAGGCTCTCCGTTAAAATAGTCTTTAATCGCCATAAAGAGTGCATAATCCCAGAGCCATTTGGAATTCTCATAAACAAAATCTGCAAATTTATCATCTTCATAAACTTTTGCTCTCTCATATGCCTTATGTAAAAGATCAAATCTGCCTTCATAGAGCTTTTTATAGTCAACTCTCTTTAAATCTGTGCCGAAATCTACACCGTCACATTCCTTTTTGGTCAAAAGTCCTTCTTCTATAAGCTGTTCAAGATCTATAAAGTACGGATTTCCTGCAAATGTAGAAAATGACTGGTATGGCGAATCTCCGTATCCTGTGGCTCCAAGAGGCAGTATCTGCCAGAATGATTGCTTTGCCTCTTTTAACTTGTCAACAAAGTGATATGCAGCTTTTCCAAAACTTCCTATTCCATATTTACCGGGAAGGCTGCTTATATGAAGTAATATTCCACTTTTTCTCATTTTCTCCTCCTTATTTTTTAAGCCATGCAAAATCGGATTCGCATGGCTTATATTTAGGGTTTACCCCTTTAACATCTTATTTAATAGCTCCGTCTACCATTCCCTGAATAATCTGCTTTTGAGCAATCAGGAATAATAATACTATAGGAATCATAGCAAGGAATGCGGCGCTAAGAATCAAATCCCACTGCTTTACATAAGAGCCTACAAAGCTGCTTACCGCGATAGGCAGTGTTTTAATCTTACCGTTAAGTCCAAGCATAATGGACGGAAGCAAATAGTCATTCCATATCCACAAACCGTTCAGTATAAGAACCGTCATCTGTACCGGACGAAGAAGAGGCATTATTATTCTGAAGAATGTGCCTTCAGGAGAGCAACCGTCAATCCATGCAGCCTCCTCAAGCTCCTTTGGAATACCCTTTATAAATCCGTGCAATACAAATATTGACATGGAACCTCCAAAGCCGAGGTAAGCAAATACTACACCCTTATAGCTTGAAAGCATCTGTATTCCTGTAAAGTTTCCTATATTCTTGAAAACTGTAAGTATAGGAAGCATAACTACCTGGAAAGGAATAACCATAGCCGCTACAAACATCATAAAGATGAAGTTTGACCAACCCTCTTTATGATGACGGCTGAGTACCCATGCAGCCATTGATGAGAACAATGTCAAAAGCACAAGTGAAACCACTGTAATTATCAAAGAGCTTCTGAAAGAGCTCCAATAACTGAAGTTGTCATTGTTTATAACACCCTTAAAGTTTGCAAGCATCTGTCCCCAGTTCTTAGGTAAAGATATAGGACTTATTACTATATCCGCACTGGTTTTTGCAGAGTTTATAATTACCAGGAAGAAAGGGCATAGTATAAAGAATGCGATAATAAAGCCTATAATACTGCCGATTAAATTTCTTGTTTTCTGTGCCTTCATTATAGCTCTACCTCCCTCTTCTTACTGATTGCAACCTGTGTCAAAGATACTGCTGCAAGTATTATAAAGAATACAACCGCCTTGGTCTGACCAAGAGCATAATTGTTCTTTCTGATAGCTGTATTATAAATATTAAGAGCCAAAAGCTCTGTAGCCTGAATAATCTTCGGTCCCATAATACGGCTCGGTGCACCGTTTGTTATCGCAAGGTTTAAGTCAAACTGCTTAAATGAGTTTACCAATGTAAGGAATATACATACTGTAAATGTATTTGCAATCATCGGTATTTTTATTTTAAACAGTGTTGTAAGTGCTGAAGCTCCGTCAACTCCCGATGCCTCAAGTACATCCTTCGGTACAGTCTGAAGACCTGTAAGATAAATAAGCATTATATATCCGGCATACTGCCATGTATTTACTATCAAAATAGCAAGCAGTGCAAGGTTTGCATCTGTAAGCATTGACAATGAACCTGCAAATATGGTTGTAAATACCTTATTGAAGATAAATTGCCATACATAACCGAGTACAAGACCACCAATCAGGTTCGGTAAAAAGTAAGCTGAACGGAAAAACGATGTACCCTTTATCTTTGATGAGCATACAAGTGCCAGCACAAATCCGACAACATTAACCAAAACCATATTTATAACTGTATATATAAGTGTAATTACGAATGAATATACATAGTCCGACTGCTTAAACATTGTAATGTAATTTTCAAATCCGACAAATCTTGTAACCTGTATTCCGTTCCAATCTGTAAATGAATATATAATACCCAAAATAAAAGGAATTATAACCGTCACTGCAAAAGTAAATACCATCGGAAATAAAAATACCATATTTACTATCTTTGTGTGCTTCTTATGCGGCATTTTAAATACGCCCAATATGAGTAAAATAACACCCAAAATAAGTATATATCCTCTAAGCTCTCCTGAAGCCCCGGTCAAGTCTAAAATCAATGCATAAATTGTAAGTATTGCTCCAAGAGCCAGCATTGCCAAAGGAATTATTTTCTTATCTGTATTCAATTTTCACTCCTTTCAATAAACTTAGTTTAAAAAATCTTTCTATAAAAAAATGGCGACTTTAAAAAGTCGCCATCAAAACTTCAAAGACTCGCTGTTCTATAATTTGCGAAGCATTTTAAAAATATTATTTCTTATTGTTTGCTATGTAGTCAGCCATTGTTGACTTCATCAAAGTTACAAAATCATCTCTTGTAATGCTTCCCTTTGCAAATGAATCAAATACAAGTCCAAGTGCGTTCTGTGCAAGTCCTTCAGGCATATTTGACCATGCCCATGAAGATGTCTCACCTGCATCTACATACTTCTTAAGGCTAACCGCAAGTGGAGTCTCAGGCTCTATTGTACTTGTCTTATATGGTGAAATCATACCTGCTTCTTTTACAAGAATCTCCTGTGCATCAGGATCTGTAGCAAGGAAGTCAAGGAAAGCCTTAGCCCCTTCTACATTCTTACCGTCCTTATATACACACCACCATGACGGGCAGTCTGCAAGAATTCTTGTCATATCTGACTTTGTGAAAGCAAGTGGTAAAAGACCTGCCTTAAATGACACATTGTATGTTGGGAGTGAAGGATCAATCCAGTTACCCTGTGTAATGAATGCTGTCTTACCCTGTGCCCAAAGTGCAAGCTGATCATCATATGTTCCTGAAACAAGTACCTGAGGATCTGCATATTTGAAAAGAAGCTCTGTCATATCAGCAAACTCACCAAGTCTTGCATCATCAAGCTCACCCTTCATAGCCATATCAAAATACTTGTTGTCGCCTCTCTCAAGACCACCTGTATAGTAATAACCGAATATATGGTTACCTGTTGACCAGTACATCTGTCCTGCCTCTGCAGCAACTGATGCTACTGCCTGAATACCAAGCTCATCCTTCATGCCGTCAAGCTTCTCAAAAGCGGCCTTGAAAGCATCATAGTTTGTAAGTGTTGCAGGATCGATACCTGCCTTCTCCAAGATATCGGCATTGTATGTGATTCCATATCCCTCTACCGCATATGGGAAACCTACAACCTTACCTGTTGTCTTATCCTTGTAAGCAAAGTCTGTATTCTTTGCAAACTCTGTATCGCTAAGATCCGCAACCATATCTGTCCAGTTGGCGTAATCTCCGTCACCACCGATAACGAACAAATCAGGCATATTGTCGGCAGCCTTGTAGCTCTTTATCTGACCCTGGATATCAACACCGCCACCAAGTGACTCGATAACAACTTCCTGTCCGGTCTTCTCTTTGAACTTCTCTGCAGCCTTCTTTAACTGCGCATCGATCTCAATCTTACCGTTGATAAGTCTAAGGGCATCTCCGCTTGCAGCACTGTCGGCCTTGCTCTCGCCTGCCTTAGTCTCTGCAGCACTGCTCTGATTATCTGCACCGCCGTCGCTCTTTGCAGCACCTGAACCGCAACCTGCCAAGATAGCAGATACGGCTAAAACACCTGCCGCAACACTCAAGAATCTTTTTTTCATTTTATTCTCCTCCATTGAGTATCTTTATTATATTTGTCAACATTTTATCACGTTTTTCATGTATTTTCAAGTAATAAAACAGTCACCTCATATGGCTTTAATATGCCGTCTTTCCTGGCATCTCTGTTATAATTTGATATCAGAACCTCGGCATTTTCATAGCCTTGGAAGTCAAATTTTTGCTCGCTCTTACTGAAGTTGCACACTGTTAAAAGTTTCTTTCCGTCAAGACTTCTTACATATGCAAAAATATTTTCATCTTCCGGAAGTAAGAGTTCATAATTTCCGTATACTATTATCTCATTTTCTTTTCTGAGTCTGATGAGTTTCTTATAATAGTTAAATACGGAGTCTTCTCTCTTTAACTGATCCGCCACATTGATCTTTTTATAGTTCGGATTAACGGCTATCCAAGGTGTTCCTGTAGTAAAACCTGCATTCTCGCTTGCATCCCACTGCATAGGAGTTCTTGCATTGTCTCTGCTCTTGTGTGCAATCTTCGGGAACATATCTTCCTTAGTATACAGACCGCTCTCTATAAGCTCCCTATATGCATTGATTGATTCAAGGTCTCTGAAATCGTCTACAGACTTGAACACGGTATTTGTCATACCGAGCTCCTCACCCTGATATACATAAGGTGTACCCTGCATCATATGTAGACAGGTAGCTATACACTTTGCCGAAACCTCTCTGAACTCGTCACTGTCATCCCCAAGTCTTGAAACAATTCTCGGCTGGTCATGATTACAAAAATATAAGCTGTTCCATGCAACCTCATCAAGTCCAAGCTGCCACTTTGTAAGGTTCTCCTTTAAAGGTACAAGAGGGATGTGCTTTGTTGACCACTTGAAGTCTCCTTCACCGTCAAGTCCCATATGTTCAAACTGGAACACCATATTGAGCTCACTGCCCTCACTGTTTGCATACTTTTTCGCCTCATCAAGCGTAACGCCTGCAGTCTCTCCGACAGTCATAATATCAAACTTTGAAAGCACCTTTTCATTCATCTCTTTGAGATAGTCATGTACCTTAGGTCCGTTGGCACAGATGTTCATATCTCCGTAAAGCCCGACTACCTTTGCATCAGGATACCCTTCAGGCTTTGATATAAGACTTATAACATCCATTCTGAAACCGTCGATGCCCTTTTCGCACCATCTTGTCATCATATCAAAGACTTCTTTTCTGACCTTAGGATTTTCCCAATTCAAATCCGGCTGCTTTACAGAGAAAAGATGCAGATAATACATATCCGTTTTCTCATCATACTTCCATGCCGGACCCGAGAATGCGGAACCCCAGTTGGTAGGCTCTTTACCGTCTTTACCTTCCTTCCAGATATAATAATCTCTCTTTTCATTATCCTTTGAACTGCGGCTCTCCACAAACCATGGATGCTCATCCGATGTATGATTTACCACAAGGTCCATCACTATCTTGATACCTCTCTCATGCGCAGCGGCGAGCATCTTGTCAAAGTCGTCCATATTACCGAACTCGGTCATTATATCCTCATAATCGCTAATATCATATCCGTTGTCATCATTTGGTGACTTATATACGGGTGAGAGCCATATTACATCTATTCCAAGCTCTTTTAAATAGTCAAGTTTACTTGTAATACCGTTTAAATCGCCTATTCCGTCTCCGTTGCTGTCACAAAAGCTTCTCGGATATATCTGGTATACTACCGCTTCCTTCCACCATGCCTTCTTCATTTTCTTACCTCGCTATATTATTTACACCTATCGTATACTTTCTTTATCATATTAAGTTTTTTACGGTCGATATATTTTTCTTAGCATAGCACAATGCCGATTTTATGTAAACCATATAGGGCACTTTCTCAATTCGTTATTTTGACGAAAGAATGTATGTATTTTTGGTCATGCATGCGATTGAAAGCCTACGCTTTATTTAATATACTTGAGACATAAAATTCGTATAAATTTTAGGAGGTAATATGGCTAGTTTATCATTAAAGAATATTGAAAAAGTTTATCCTAACGGTTTTAAGGCTGTTCAGGATTTCAACCTTGAAATCGCAGACAAAGAGTTCATCATCTTTGTAGGACCTTCAGGTTGTGGTAAGTCTACAACACTTCGTATGATCGCAGGACTTGAGGATATCTCAGGCGGTACACTTGAGATTGACGGCAAGGTAGTTAACGATGTTGAGCCTAAGGACAGAGATATCGCCATGGTTTTCCAGAACTATGCTCTTTATCCACATATGTCAGTATATGACAATATGGCATTCGGTCTTAAGCTTCGTAAGAGACCTAAAGATGAGATAGACAGACTTGTTCGTGAAGCTGCAAGAATACTTGACCTTGAGAAGCTCCTTGACAGAAAGCCAAAGGCTCTTTCCGGCGGTCAGAGACAGAGAGTTGCGATGGGACGTGCTATCGTTCGTAATCCTAAGGTATTCCTTATGGATGAGCCTCTTTCAAACCTTGATGCAAAACTTAGAGTGCAGATGCGTATCGAGATTTCAAAGCTTCATCAGAGACTCGGTGCTACTATCATCTACGTTACTCATGACCAGACAGAGGCTATGACACTCGGTACAAGAATCGTAGTTATGAAGGACGGTATTGTACAGCAGGTTGATTCTCCTGCAAATCTTTACAATGCTCCTTGCAATCTCTTCGTTGCAGGATTCATCGGTTCACCACAGATGAACTTCATGGATGCAGTTGTTGAGAACAGAGGTGAGGATGTATTCTTAAAGGTTGGAGCCAATACTCTTAAGCTTCCTATCTCAAAGATTGCCAAGTTCAAAGACGGTTCTTACAACGGTAAGACTGTAGTACTTGGTATTCGTCCTGAGGATATGCATGATTCCGAGCTCTTTATCAACAGCTCACCTGACAGCGTTATCGAATCCGATATCAAGGTTTATGAGCTCTTAGGTGCAGAAGTATTCTTATACTTTGATGTGGAAGGCTTCCAGATGACAGCAAGAGTAAATCCAAGAACAAATCTTAGAACAGGCGACCATGCCAAGTTCGCTCTTGATATGGAAAAGGTTCATATCTTTGATAAGGAAACAGAGCTTACAATTACAAACTAATTTGTTTTTATGATAAGGGGGTAATTATTACCCCTTTATTTTATTATGGCAAAATACTTTTGACCAAGTCATTATTTAAAGCTATAATAAGCTTATGAATAATGACTTTAAAAACGAATTAAATAAAATATATAAACTGACGGGAATAAAGCTTCGTATTGAGAATGAAGATGAAATAGATCTTATAGATTTAAAAAAACTTTCCACTGCATACAAGGAGAAATATTCAAGTGCAAATCTTCTTTTGAATATACTTAGCAGATTTTATCCTTACAAGGAACAGGTAAATGCAATCAAGGCACTGGGTATAAAACCTGAAACCAAAATGCGCCTGTATCTTATATATGTGCCTACAAAAGTCGATGATAATATTACAAAGATAATCACCTCTCTATATCCCGGAAAGAGCTCCGAATATCTTTGTATAACGGATTCCACTCATATATGCTTTTTATATCTTGGTGAAGACAATATTGCACACCCTCTTATAGATGTTATAGAGACGGAAGGAATGACCGGAGCATATATTGCATACAGTGATATATTTACCGATTTATCTCTTTTGACAAAGGAATATTCAGAGCTCAGTCAGGCCCTGACTATAAGCCGGATCTTTTATTCGGACAAAAAAATAATCGGTCCCGGTGATCTTGGAGCCGGTGAGCTTATTTATAATATTCCGAAATCTGTATGTGAAAAGTTTCTGAAAAATCATATAGGTGAAGTAATAGATGAGGAGACAATGCAGCTTGTGACTACCTTTATCCGTCACAATTTAAGTATTGCGGAAACTGCAAGATATATGCATATGCATAGAAATACTCTTGTTTACAGAATAGAGCAAATAGAAAAAAAATACGGTATTGATATAAAGACCTTTGAAGGTGCAAATATATTTAATACTGCTATACTTATTACAAATTTTTTGAAGGTGAAAAACAATGAATGATACATTTTATGAATTACTTATAAAAAAGAATAAACCTGATACTACAGCAATTATTCTCTCGGCAGTAAATATTGTTGCAATAGTATTCACACTTATACTCTCACTATATATCCAGTTTGCCCTAATACTTGCCGTAGGACTCGGTTTTGTATTTTATTATATGGTTTATCCGAGAATATCCGTAGAGTATGAATATTCTTTATTGAATGCCGATCTGACTATTGACGCTATATACAATAAGACAAAACGAAAAAATGTACTTAATGTCGATCTTAAGACATTGGAAGTAGCTTTCCCTACTTCATCACCTAAGATGAACGGCCAAAGAAACGGTAAGAAAACAGACTGCTCCACAGGAGATATGGCATCTTCCTATTGTCTTATCTTCCCGAATAACGGTGAGAATATTTTGCTGTTTGTCACACCTGATGATCATATGCTCGATATGATAAAGCGTGTAGCTCCAAGAGCATTTATGTAAAAAGAGGTTGTCGAAAAATAATTTCGACAGCCTCTTTTATTATAATACTATTTTACTGCAGTCAACACTTTATCACCCACTGACACATCCCCAAAAGGAGCGCAAGTTACATCACTGTATTCAAAACTGTTTGTTACAAGTACAGGTGTGGTCATAAGATATCCGGCCTCTGAAATTGCCTTTGAGTCAAACTTCATAAGTGCCTGACCCTTCTTTATCTTATCTCCGTTTGCAACCAATGCTTCAAAATGCTTTCCGCCAAGTTCCACCGTATTTACACCTACATGCACTATAAGCTCCACACCGTTATCAAGCTTCATACCTACAGCATGTCCCATAAGAGCGATTACAGTACCGTCATCAGGTGCATATACAGTATCACCGTCAGGTATAATACATATACCCTTTCCAAGTATTCCTGCTATAAAAGTCTCATCCTTGGTCTCTTCCATAGAAACTATCTTTCCGCTAAGCGGTGATTCAACTTCTACAGGTGCATTCTCATCCTTCTTAATCTCTACTCTTACTCCTGTATCCACTTCTGCAGAATTTACACTTCCAAGAGCTTTGGCATTCTTATTTTCTTCCACAGGTTCAGTAGCAAGATTTGCATCTATCAGGCTTGACGGAGTAAGTACCCAGCTTGCCGCAAATGCAACCGCCATTGATATAATAAACATCAGTATATATCCTACAGGATTTGAGAGTGTAAGTAAAATTCCGAATATTCCGGTAACGCCTGTTCCTGTTGCTCCAAGCTTAATAATGGAAACAAACATAGCACCTACAGCACCTCCAAGGCATCCTGCAAGGAAAGGTCTGAAGAATCTGAGGTTAACACCGAATATAGCCGGCTCCGTTATACCCATAAATGCTGAAAGTGATGAAGGGAAACAAAGGCTCTTTATCTTAGGATCCTTTGACTTAACAGCTATTGCAAGACAAGCACCGCCCTGTGCTATATTGGCTGCAGATGCAAGAGGTAACCAGTAGGTTACACCGTATTTTGCAATCTGTCCTAGGTCTATAATGGTATACATATGATGAATACCCATAACAACTGTAGGAGCATACAAAGCACCCATTATAAATGAACCGATTCCAAGAGGTATTGCTATAAGAAGCTGTACCGCATTTAAGAATCCGTTCTCAACAAACACAAATACCGGTCCGATAGCTGCAAGTGCAAGATAACCCGTTGCAAATACCGAAACAAGAGGTGTAACAAACAAATCAAACATTGCAGGTACAACTTTGTGAAGTCTCTTCTCTATCTGACACATTACCCACACCGATATCATAATCGGAATAACATGTCCCTGGTATCCTACCATCTTGATTTTCCAAAGACCGAAAAATACACTTTGAGTTGCTATATCTGTAGCCGTTGCCACATTCCATGCGTTTGTAAGATTCGGATGAATCATTATCATACCGATAACCGCACCAAGGTACTGATTTCCACCAAATACTCCCGCTGCCGAATATCCTATAAGTATAGGCAGGAATATGTAGGCAATATTAGAAAACAGATTTGCAAACACATATATTGATGATGAAGTATCAATATTCAAAAATCCGTTAGCCACCATGAAGTCCAATGCATTCATGATTCCCATCAAAAATCCTGAAGCAACGATTGCAGGTATTATCGGAACAAAAATATCTCCAAGAGTCTTTATAAATCTCTGAAATATATTTGTATTGGCTGCAGCAGCCGCCTTAGCCTCTTCTTTTGTAGCTCCGGATATTCCGGCCACTTGTATGAACTCATCATAAACCTTATCTACAGTACCTGTACCGTAGATGATTTGTAACTGTCCGGAAGCTTCAAACACGCCTTTTACACCGTCAATGTTTTCAATGGTCTTTTTGTCAACCTTACCGTTATCAACAATTACAAGACGTAATCTTGTAGCACAATGTGCGGCTGAAGCAATATTTGAACTTCCTCCTATCGCCGCCAGTACTTCTGTGGCGGATTTGCGATAATCCATAGATATCCTCCATATTCTAAACTATCATTTTTCTTAAATTTCTTTGTATATTATAAATTAAATAAATCCGTAACGCAATCTTACACAACGACCACATATACAACTTGCTGTTTTGTATATTATTTTCATGTTTTTATTAATTTATTTTGTTGCTTTATATTTAAATTTTATTTTCAATATATCTGTAACAGAAAAAATGAATTATAAATAAACCGTTATTTATTCTAAATTTACATTTTGATTGAATACAGGTATTATCAGCTTACATCTCCCCTATTTCAATCTTTTTTTCAACTTCTTTTCCAAGATACAGCTCTTCTCCCACATCAAGTATTTTCTTTGCCATGCTGTTATATACTACCCAATGAAAGTCTCCGTCACTAATCTTATTTATACTCATCTCATTATCTATGCCGTAAAATTCCATATCAAAATTTCTGAATTTTACAGCCGCCAGATATGCACCGTATAATGTCTGTGAACTCAGCCCCGCCACCGCTTTTATACCTGTATTTGAAATAAGAAAATATTTCATGGCTCTCTCCGCCTCGTCTCTGTTTTGTCCGACTTCAAGTATCGTCAAGCTTTCTCTCTGCTCCTTAGTAAGACCGGCTAAAAAAGCTTCCTCCCTTTGTCTGCTTACAGGATCATAATCAGGACCTCTAAGCAGTAAAATTCCATCAGAATGTTCATTAAAAATCATATGACTCAGAGCTCTTCCGCCCCAAATGCCGTCATACTCCATATACACACTGCCTGCATCAAAAAATTTCGGATTTTCCAAGATAATCACCGGCATATTTAGTTCCTTTATAGCCTCTCTTACCGCTTCCGAATCTATCGGTGAAATGACCATCACATCCACACCGTAGGCAGCCAGCTGCTTAATATCCTTACATTGTTGCAGGAAATCTCCTCCTGCTTCTTTCATTATCATATTAAGATCACGATTCTTCATTTCAGAATGTAATTCTTCCATCAAAGCTCCATGTGAAGGATTCTCCACCTCAGGCAAGCTAAGTCCTATCAGGCAGGAGTATGATTCCACCTTTTCATAAGTTTCACCGTATAATTTTTCCGATAAAAACAATCCTAAAATGCAAACAAGTATAAAAGCTAAAAGTATCAACTCTTTTGGACGGGCAAGAATCTTTCTCATACTCCTCCTCCATATTGCTTCGGTGATTTCCCCATATACTGTTTAAATACCGTTGAGAAATAATGCTGGTTTGCAAATCCCACCATATCGGCAACCGCATTTACGGAATACTCTCCGGTCTCTAAAAGTTCAGCCGCTCTTTGAATCCTAAGCTTTACCAGCCACTGTGAAAAAGGCAGTCCCGTTTCTTCCTTCAGCTTATGTGAAAGATAATCAGGACTTACAAAAAGCTTTTCCGCCGCATATTTTAAGTCCATATCTCTGTTTGTATATTGCTCTTTTAAAAGTTCCAAACAGTCCGACACAAAACCTTTCTTCTGCTTTTTTATCTCCTTAAAAGGTACTTGTAATCTTTCAAGAACGGATTTTAACTCCTCTTCTTTGATAGGCTTTAAAAGATACTCCCTTACACCCAGAGAAATAGCCTGTCTGGCATATTCAAATTCATGAAATCCTGAGATAATAATAATATCTGTTTTGGTCTGTTCGACTTCACGAAGCTTACTTATAAAATCCAGTCCTGAAAGCCTCGGCATACAAATATCCGCCAGTATAATATCCGGTCCTAAAGTTTTGGCCATACTGAGGGCTTCCACTCCGTTCTTTGCTTTACCTACAATATTTAATCCAAGATCAAAGGACATAAGCATTTCTGCCAATCCTTCTCTGATCATAGGTTCATCATCCGCAATCAATACTTTTTTCATTCTCACCTCCGGGCTTTTTTACTCATCTTCTTTTAAAATCAGTAAAGTTGCCACTGTATAACCGTTTTCATCTTTTGAGTAATGCAATCCGCTACCCTTTGCAAAGCTGTGCCACAGCCTTCTTCCTACATTTTTTACACCGAATCCGCCCTTCCAGTTTTCCCAGTCATTTGCCTTTAAACAAGAGTTTAGCTGCTCCATGACCTCCTCTCCCATCTCACATCCGTTATCTCTTATCTGTATACGCATTCCTCCTCTAACCGCCTCTGCAGATATCATTATTTTTGCATGTGGATTGTCCGATTCTTTAATACCGTGATACAAACAGTTCTCAACCAATGGCTGAAGACACATCCTGAGTATAAGCTCATCTCTTATATCCGGTGAGCAGAAAATCTCATAGGAAAAAAGATCCTGATATCTCATACTTTGAATCTCCAAATAAGCCTGTATCATTTTAAGCTCCTCTTTTAAAGGAATCATCTCCTTACCCTTGCTGAGACTTATGCGGAAAAACTCGGACATGGTTTCAATCAGATGCACTATATCCCCTGCTCCATGTTTCCTTGCCATCCAGGCAATCATATCCAAGGTATTATATAAAAAATGAGGTTTTATCTGTTCCTGCATTACCAAAAGTTCCGCTTCACGCTTTTGCTTTTGTTCAAGCTTCATCATTTCCATCAGAGTTTTAAGCTTCTCCACCATCTTATTGAAAGCATCTCCCAGAATTCTTATATCCTCTTTGGATTCTCTCTTAAATCTGACATCAAGATTTCCATCAGAAGCCGACTGCATCAAATCCGAAAGCTCCGTTAAGGGCTTAGTTATTTCCAAAAGATAACACACCGACCATATCATAGCAGCTACAAAGCAGACTCCCGCCATAAATATTGAAATCCTGGTCATACGAAGAGGAATTTTACTTTCCTCCTCCGTATCATATGCCCCTACTATCAAAAGTTTGTTATCACGAAAACGATTAAACACAAATTTATAGTTTTTATCACCAATTGAAGAAACCACAACGCCTTCATTACCTTTAAACCACTTCGGATCAACTCTGTATACTATCCTGTTTACAGGACTTAGAATTATCTCTCCGCTATCATCCATTAAAAAGAAAAAGTTTTCCGTATCGGCTTCCAGATTCTGATAGGCCTCTTTGAATTCTCCCACAGAAACATCCACCATCAGCACTCCAAGAGTCCTGTCACCCTCCTGTACCGATCTTGCAATAGAAATGTAGCTGTCACTGTCATAATGCTTCCAGCTTTGGAGATTTCTAAGTCCGCTGTCAAAGCGGTAGGCGCTTCCCTCCTGTATCGCCTGTAAAAACCAAGCCTCTCCATAGAAACTTTCATGCACCGGTCTGTACATATCATTTGAGATATAATCTTCTCCGTCCCCATATACAAGGATCATATTTAAATAATCACCATGAATTTTCTCATAAGCATCAAAAATATCACGTACAGCCTGCTCACGATAGATTTTGGTTTCTTTATCTTTTGTGTAAAGACAATTTTTAATCTCTGATGTTTCCGACAGAATCTGTAATGTATCATCCACAGATTGTATCTTCACCTCAAAAGAATGCGCAAGTTGCCTTTGTAATTCTGTAATATACCCCATTCTTGAACGGAGCATCTCTTTTTTGTAAATATAGTTTCCTGCCAAAGTCAGCATTACCGCCACAAATAAAATCATGGCCCCCTGAAATATCAGAAGATCTCTTTTCATACTACCACCTCTTATTAATTGTATCATATAAACCGTAAATTTATATCAGTTTTTAAGTACTGAATATGACAACAAAACCGAGGATACAAAAAGGGGGAGCGTAATCTGCTCCCCCTTTCTTGGATTCATTATTTACTTTTAAGATGTTACACTTTGCTTATTTTCCGCCGTATTTTGTCAAAAGTTCTTCAGCATTTTCAGGAACTACAACCTCCGACTTTAAAGTGATGTTTTTCTCAAGCTCCTTGCCTTCAACGAGTAACTCATATGCACTCTGAATAGCCTCTGCACCACCTGTAGGATATACCTGTGTCATGCTGATTCTCTTATCGATAACACTCTTTATTCCACCGTCAGGAGTCGGCAAACCGTCAAATCCTACAAACATGATATCCTTCTCTCTTCCTGCCTGCTTTGCCGCAATATATGCACCCTCAGCCATAGGATCGTTTAATGCTATGAAAAGATCGATTTCCTTATTTGTCTGTAACATTTCTTCAGCTACTGTTATAGCTTTTTCTCTTAACCAGTCCGCATTGTTTACCGCAACAATCTCAACCTTAGGATTTGATGCAATACCTTCTCTAAATCCCTTATCTCTGTCGATTCCGCCTGAAGTACCTTCAAGACCCTTGATCTCACAAACTTTTCCACCGTCTTTTAATAGAGTATTGGCTACATATTCTCCTGCAACTCTACCCATATCCACATTGTCGGCACCTATAAACTGAGTATATGTATCTCCGTCAATCTTACGGTCCAAAAGTATTACGGGAATTCCGGCTTCATAAGCTTCCTTAACTACATTTGTAAGCGGTGTTGCCTCATTTGGTGAAGTAATGATAAGATCCACTTTCTGCTGTATAAAGTTTTGAATATCAGCTATCTGCTTTGAGTTATCCTGAGCCGCATCGGCATAGATAACCTTGAATTCAGGATGCTTTTCAGCCGCCATCTTAATCTGGTCATTCATTGCTACACGCCATGGCTCACCAAGATTACACTGTGACATACCTATCACAAATTCCTTCTTCTGTGCTGTTGCCCCCTCGCTCTTACTCTCTCCGGCCTCACTCTTTGCCTCCTCGCTTTGAGCCGCCGTTGTAGAAGCACTCTGTCCTCCACCGGCACAAGCAGTCAATCCGAATGCACAAACTGCCGCCAAGCTGAGTCCTAACATTCTTTTAAACCCTTTTTTCATCATACGATTCTCCTTCCTATTATGTCTGTCATTTTCAGACTGTATTTTTTAATACCGATTCTCGGTATAAAGAGTTCTAATCAGATTTTCTTTCAGATTGCATAAATACTGCAACAATTATAATAAGTCCCTTTACCATCAACTGTAAATTTGAATTGACTCCCTTAAGTCCAAGCACATTGTCAAGTAATCCGAGGATTATCGCACCTACCAAGGTGCCTATCATTGTTCCTTTTCCGCCGGCAAGTGAAGTTCCGCCTATAGCACAGGCCGCTACAGCATTGAGCTCATATCCTATACCTTCATTAGGTCCGCCCTGACTTATCTGTGCCGCATGTATCATAGCCGCTACCGCAGATAACATACTGCAAAGCATAAATGCTATTATCTTTATTCTGTCTACAGGTATACCTGCAAGATAGGATGCATTTTTGTTTCCGCCGATTGCATAAACCTTTCTTCCGAAAGATGTCTTTGAAAGCACACACTGAAAGATCAAAAGTAAGCTTATAAATATAATTACAGGTGCCGGTATCACTCCGAAGGCCTTTTCCTGCAACAATCCGAATGCAGGAGGTGCAAATCCCTCTCCTTCACCATATGCCAAAGGAATTCCGACTCCGTTTGACCAAAATCTTGCCAAACCTCTTGCAATATTCATACTTGCAAGCGTAACTATAAAAGCCTGAAGTTTAAGCTTTGTAACACATAATCCGTTAAATAAACCGTATAGAGCGCCTATAAGTAAACTTAAAAGCACTGCCGGAAACATTCCAAGTCCGTTTCTTACCATAAGTGAGGCACAGCCCGTGGATACCAGTCCCACAATCGAACCTACAGACAAATCGATGTCTCCTAATATAAGTATCATTGTCATACCTATGGCAATAATACCGGTTTCTGAAACTGCACGAAGTACATTCATAAGGTTTGGAACACTTAAAAATACATTTTCTCCGTCCTTGATATTTATAAGTGTAGCCACTACTACTATAATTATCAGCGCAATATAGCTTTGAAATTGTTTTAAAAAACTTTCTATTTTTTGAATCTTTAATTTATCAGCATCCATGATTAAGCCTCCACTACTTCCTTTCTATTGGTGGCTGCCGCCAGTAATATTTCCTGAGTAGCCTCTTCTTTTGAAATCTCTCCTGTAAGTCTGCCTTCACAAAGAGTAATGATACGGTCACAAATTCCTATTACTTCAGGAAGTTCTGAAGATATTACCACTACAGCGAGTCCCGATGCCGCCAGCTCATTGATCAAAAGATAAATCTCCTCTTTTGCTCCTACATCTATACCTCTGGTAGGCTCATCCAGTAAAAGCACCTTAGGTTTTGTCAAAAGCCATCTTGCAAGAATTACTTTTTGCTGATTTCCTCCGGAGAGTGAACCCACAGGTACCGCCGGAGATTTGGCCTTAACACGAAGTTTTTTCATATATTCCAGCCAGTCTTTTTTCTGTTTACCGTCTCTCATAAATCCGAAGCTTGCATAGCGATCATACAAAGGCAGAGAAATATTATCTCCTATGCTTCTGCCAAGAATAAGTCCTGTTCCTTTTCTGTCCTCTGTTGCAAAAGAAATTCCTGCAGCGATAGCGTCTTTAGGTGAATGTATCTGCATTGTCTTTCCATCCATCAAAATCTCTCCGGTGGTACAAGTAGCATGCTTTCCAACGATACTCTCAAAAACTTCTGAACGCCCTGCTCCTGCAAGTCCTGCTATTCCAAGCACCTCACCTGATCTTACATTAAATGAAATATCCTTTAGAGAACGCTTAAAGCTTCCCTTTGGAGGAGTGAAGCTCAAGTTTTTCACTTCAAGTACCACATCCCCTATTTTTACATTTCTTTTCGGATACTGATCCTCCACCGAGCGACCTACCATCATGGCAATGATTTCATCATTGTTTGTCTCACCGGCTTCCTTGGTACCTATGTACTCTCCGTCTCTCATTACACTTAGTCTGTCTGAAATTTTAAATACTTCTTCCATACGATGTGTAATGTAAATAATACCGCATCCTTTTTTCTTTAATTTTTCAATCACATGGAAGAGCTTCCCCGCCTCAGGTTCACTAAGCGCCGATGTCGGCTCATCCATTACTATTATCTTTGCCTCACAGGAAATAGCCTTGGCAATCTCTACAAGTTGTTGCTCTCCGATGCGCAAATCTTTAAGCTTGGTTCTTGTATCTATCTCCCACTCAAGCATCTTTAAGCATTCTTTAGCCATATCGTGCATCTTTTTCTTTTGCACAAATCCTATGCCTGTTGTCTGCCATCTTCCCAGAAAAATATTTTCAGCAATATCAAGTTCAGGTACAATCTGCAATTCCTGATGAATTTTTACTATTCCAAGGCTTCTTGCCTGAATAGGATTTTTTATCTCTCTTTTTACACCTTCAAGTAAAATCTCACCCTCATCCGGGTGTAAAGATCCGCTAAGTACATTCATCAAAGTAGACTTTCCGGCTCCGTTTTCTCCCATTAAAGCCAGCACTTCTCCGCTCCTTAAGTTCAAGGAAGCCTTCTTTAGTGCCTTCACGGCACCGAATGACTTGCTGATATCTTTCATTTCCAATAAGTAAGATTCCATTTTACCTCCTACTATCAGTTCTTATAAATAGTATATATCTTTATATTTACTACTATTTGTTATTTACGAATTCCTTCAGATATCCTTTACTATATCCGAATTTTATCGGAAAGTATTTGCAAAAATCCAAGATATTTGTATAATTTTCCTTGCTTTAAATCGTATTTGCAGACACAAAAAAGCCACCGGCAAATCCGATGGCAAAATATAAAAAAACCTATAAACTTATACTATAAATTTGCAATTTTCTGATCGTATATCTTCTTCATCAAATATATATCAAAAAATGCACACCCCAGTTCCGCAAGCGGAATGGAATACCACACGGCCTCAAGTCCGAACATCTTTGAAAGCACATAGGCAAGAGGCAGTATTAAAACCAATTGTCTGAGGAATGAGGCATAGAGTGCATACATACCGTTTCCTAGAGACTGGAAGCTTGCAATAGCTATTACGTCAAATGCCGCCAAAATAAAACAAAGACTGCATATTCTAAGTGCCGGTATTCCAAGCTTCATCATCTCTTCATTCGGACTGAAAAGTATCATAAGCTCTTTTGGGAATAACCAAAAGATTGCGGTTCCTATCACCATTATCACAACAGATGATAAAAACGAATATTTTAGCGCTTTCATTATTCTGCCTTTATTTCTCGCTCCGTAATTGTATGCAACAATAGGTGTCATTCCGTTATTTAATCCGAATATCGGCATAAATACAAAGCTTTGAAGCTTATAGTATATTCCAAGTACATTTACCGCCATGTCCGAATATCTTACAAGTATTTTGTTTAACCCGAGCATCATAAGAGTTGACATGGACTGCATTGCTATTGAAGGTATTCCGACCTTATAAATATCCTTTATTATGATAAAATCAGGCTTAAATATATGCTTTCCGAAACTTATATCAACATCTTCATTATATTTCATATTGAAGATAAATGATAAAATCATCGCAATTATCTGTCCTGCCACAGTAGCTATTGCCGCACCTGCCACTCCCATTTTCGGTGCTCCAAGCAGTCCGAAAATAAGTATCGGATCCAGAATTATATTTATAATTGCTCCTATACCCTGAGTAATCATATTGTAAATAGTCTTTCCCGTGGACTGTAAAATTCTCTCATATGTAACTTCCAAAATAAGTCCGAATGAAAATATTGTTACAATTGAAAGATATGAGTATCCCAGGATTCTTATACTCTCACTGTTTGTCTGTGCATCAAAAAATGCCTTTGTACCGATTGCCCCGAATATCGCAAATGCTATAGATGATATTATTGCAAGTAATACCGCATTATCGGCAGTCACTTTCGCCCTGCCTTTTTTTCCCTCTCCAAGCAATCTTGACAGCAATGCATTTACTCCAACTCCCGTACCTACAGATACCGCTATCATAAGTATCTGTATCGGATATGCCAAAGATACCGCCGCCAGTGCATCGGGACTGTATCTTGCTACAAATATACTGTCTACTATATTGTAAAGTGATTGCACCAAGAATGAGATTACCATTGGTGTACTCATAGAAAAAAGAAGTTTACCTACCGGCATGACTCCCATACGATTTTCTTTTTCCTCTATCATATTGTCTCCTAAAAAAGTTTATCCTATTATTGTACAACGTATCCTTTTAATTTTCTATGCAAAATTATTTTCTACCTATTTTGTAGCTTCTATTTTTTACTTTTATTTTACATTACGCCGTCTA
Organism: Lachnoanaerobaculum sp. MSX33; assembly: GCF_000512995.1. Taxonomy (NCBI): domain Bacteria; kingdom Bacillati; phylum Bacillota; class Clostridia; order Lachnospirales; family Lachnospiraceae; genus Lachnoanaerobaculum; species Lachnoanaerobaculum sp. MSX33. Next base: position 60,872 of record NZ_AZXX01000082.1, read on the forward strand.
TATGTGAACATAATATGAATATTTCACCTAAAAGTTGCTAAAGTATCCGCTAAGTGCTAAAATAACTTGATTGATAGGCGCTTTTACAGTAATCTCTATTTGATGTATCTTCTTATATGATGTATTATTGTAGTGTAGTCTAATTTATTTTTGGAGAAACCATAATGAATTTTATAGAAAAGATATTTGGTACACATAGTGAAAGAGAGCTTAAGATAATTGATCCTATTATTGATAAGATAGAAAGCTTACGTCCCACTATGCAGGCCATGAGTGATGAGGAATTAAAAGAACTTACACCAAAGTTCAAACAAAGACTGGCAGACGGAGAAACACTTGATGATATCTTGCCTGAAGCATTTGCAGCTGTAAGAGAGGCTTCAGTAAGAGTTACAGGTATGGAGCACTTTAGAGTACAGCTTATAGGTGGTATGGTGCTTCACCAAGGTCGTATTGCCGAGATGAGAACCGGTGAGGGTAAAACTCTTGTTTCTACCTGTCCGGCTTATTTGAATGCCCTTGCAGGCAAAGGTGTACTTATAGTAACTGTTAACGACTATCTTGCACAGCGTGATGCCGATGAGATGGGACAGATTCACAGATTCTTGGGACTTAGCGTAGGCTGTGTCTTAAACTCTATGAACTCGGAGCAAAGACAGGAGCAGTATGCCTGTGATATCACATATGTAACCAACAATGAGCTCGGTTTTGACTATCTTCGTGATAACATGGCTATATATAAGAAGGATCAGGTTTTACGTTCACTTGATTACGCCATCATCGATGAGGTTGACTCAATCCTTATAGATGAGGCAAGAACACCTCTTATTATTTCAGGTCAGTCAGGCAAATCCACAAAGCTCTATGAGATTTGTGATATGCTTGCAAAACAGCTTGAAAGAGGTGAGGCAAGTGCCGAGTTTACAAAGATGGGTGCTCTCATGGGCGATGAAATCGAAGAGACCGGTGATTTTATCGTAAACGAGAAGGACAAAGTAGTAAACCTTACAGAAGAAGGTATCAAAAAAGTTGAGAAATACTTCAATATCGACAACCTTGCAGATCCTGAAAACCTTGAAATACAGCATTGTATTATCCTTGCGCTCAGAGCCAACAATCTTATGTTCAGAGATAAGGATTATGTTGTAAAAGATGACGAAGTTCTTATAGTAGATGAGTTCACAGGTCGTATAATGCCGGGTAGAAGATATTCCGACGGTTTGCACCAGGCTATCGAGGCTAAGGAGCATGTAAATGTTCAAAGAGAGTCAAGAACTCTTGCTACTATTACATTCCAGAACTTCTTCAACAAGTTCAAAAAGAAAGCAGGTATGACCGGTACCGCTCTTACTGAGGAGAAGGAGTTTAGAAATACTTACGGTATGGACGTTATCGCTATACCTACCAATAAGCCTATAAAAAGAATTGACCACGAGGATGCGGTTTATAAATCTAAAAAAGAAAAGTTCAATGCCGTTGTTGAAGATATTAAAGAAACTCATGCTAAGGGACAGCCTGTACTTGTAGGTACCATTACAATTGAGACTTCCGAGATGCTCTCAAAGATGCTTAAAAAAGAGGGAATACCTCATGAAGTGCTTAATGCAAAGTTCCATGAAAAAGAGGCTGAAATTGTTGCAAAAGCAGGTATACATGGTGCCGTTACCATCGCTACCAACATGGCAGGTCGTGGTACCGATATCAAGCTTGACGAGGAATCGGTTAAAAAAGGCGGTCTTAAGATAATCGGTACTGAAAGACATGAAAGTAGACGTATCGACAATCAGCTTAGAGGTCGTTCAGGTCGTCAGGGTGACCCGGGTGAATCAAAGTTCTATATTTCACTTGAAGATGACCTTATGAGACTCTTCGCTTCAGAAAGACTTATAAAGATTTTTAATGCCATAGGTGTTCCTGAAAATGAAGAAATTCAGCACAGTATGCTTACAAGAGCTATTGAGAAAGCTCAGATGAAGATCGAGAGCAACAACTACGGTATAAGAGAAAACCTCTTAAAGTACGATGAAGTAAATAACGAACAAAGAGAAGTTATCTATGAAGAAAGAAACAAGGTACTTGAAGGCGACAATATGCGCGATACCATTCTTCGTATGATAAATGATGTAATAGAACGTTCTGTAAATATGGCTATCTCAGATGAAGTACCTTCTTCCGAGTGGAATATTACGGAGTTACATGAAATTTTATTGCCGATCATTCCTCTGACTCCGGCTGACTACAGCACTGTAGACAATATGAAAAAGGATGAACTTATTCATAAGCTGAAAGAAGAGGCTGTTAAACTTTATGAGGCCAAGGAAGCTGAATTCCCTGATGCTGAAAAAATTCGTGAGCTTGAGCGTGTAGTTTTATTAAAGGCTATCGATAACAAATGGATGAATCATATTGACGATATGGAACAGCTTCGTCAAGGTATCGGATTGCAGGCACTTGGTCAAAGAGACCCTCTCGTAGAATACAAGATGGCCGCCTATGATATGTTTGATGAGATGACTGTAGGTATCGCTGAGGATACAGTGCGTATTCTTTATCATGTCAAGGTGGAGCAGAAAGTAGAGAGAGAATCCGTTGCTAAAGTAACCGGTACAAATAAAGATGACAGTACCGTAAAGAAGCCTATTCGTATCGAAGCAAAGGTTTATCCTAACGATCCATGCCCATGCGGAAGCGGAAAGAAGTATAAACAATGCCATGGTAGAAAGGGAATGACATTATAAAATTTTTTGGGAGAGATTATGAATTTTAAAAGCAAATCAACATTTATATCCTATATCTTGATAGGTATTGCACTGATACTTGGCGGTATTTTCTATGCCTGGTACAACAAAGAGGTTTTACTGACCTTTAACTCGGCTGAAAAGATGTACCATGACGGTTACTACTTTACTTCAGCAGCCTCTAACGACACGGAAAGTATCTATTCTCTAGCCATATACGATATGATTGATACAGGATATGGAACTGATGACGGTAAATCGGAAGTCTACACCGTATTTGGAGATGACGGGTTGTATTTTTTGGAGGCAAATCCGAATAATGCAAAGATAAAATCAATGTTGGAATTCTTTGACAAATATGCAAGCGAAGAACATCCTGATGATGAACCGCTTCCTGTAAGATATTTGATTGTGGAACCTCACACTGACAGCACCTCTATCCTCTCCACTATAGCGGATGAGATAGATCCTGATTCCACTTTCAGAAATAGAGAAGAAGGAAAACTCCATGACGACTTCTATATTTCACAGACCTCTCTTACAAAGAATATAGCTTTCCATTTGGCTGTAACTTTGGTTTTAATGGTAATCGGTGTCGGAATGATAATAGTCGCTTTTACAAGAAAGTCTAAAAATTCCGATACATATGAGAAACTTTGCGAACTTGATGAAAGGCTTAGAGATAATATAAATGAACTTGACAATATCGCAGACTATGTTGATAAATCTCTTGGAGCTTATGTATATAAGAACCATTTGATACTTAATACAAAGTTCGGATTTGATATGTTCAATTTAAACAATCTCGTTTGGTTATATCACAATATAACAAGACATAAGATGTATGCCGTTATAACTGTAGGTATCGACTATGCACTTCAGATAAATATGTTTGAGGACGGAAGATGCCGTGAACAAAGAGTTATGTTGACAAATAATAAAAAAGCGGAGGATGCGGTTGTATCTCTTATAACCTATATAGGTATGAATTATCCGAATGCACTTATCGGATTCACACCTGAAACAAAGCAGGCTTATCGAGAGTTTAAACAATCACACAGATAATTTAACCGGTCTTAAAATCATAAGTAAATCTTATGATTTTAAGGCTGTTTTTTGTCATAAATAATATTTTTTGATATAATGTTTCTGAGATTGTAAAAAGACTTTTAAAGCTGTTATCTCTCACTTACAGTGAAAATTTAAGGACATATTATGAATAAAAAAACTTTAAAAATACTTGAATATGAAAAAATAATAAATATGCTTGTAGATATGGCAAGCAGCGAGCCTGCAAAAAGGCTTTGTATTAAATTACAGCCGTCTACAGATATATCGGAAATACAAAAAAATCAGGCTTATACCACTGCTGCTGTGGACAGAATAAGACTTAAAGGAAATCTTACTTTATCGGAAGTAAAGGATATATCGGACTCTTTAAAAAGACTTGAGATAGGGTCATCCCTTTCTCAACCTGAGCTTATGAAAGTTCTATCAATCCTCAATGCGGCTTCAAAGGCTATTGCCTATGGACTGCACTCTGAAGAAGAGAACTATGATGTACTTGAAGAGTATTTCAGATCACTTGATGAAATTAAGGATCTTAAAAAGGAACTTTCAAGATGTATAATTTCGGAAGAAATAATGGCAGACAATGCCTCTCCGGAGCTTAGTCATATCAGAAGGAAGATAAAGCAGATAAACTCAAAGATGCATACCGAGTTAAACAATATTCTTAATGCGCACAGAGAATATCTTATGGATGCGGTAATTACCCAAAGAGACGGTGCTTACTGTCTTCCTATAAAAAGTGAGTATAAAAACAAGGTTTCAGGTGTTGTACATGACCAGTCATCTACCGGTTCCACAGTGTTTATTGAGCCGATAGCTGTAATCAGAATGAACAATGAGCTGAAGTCTTTAGCTATGGACGAGAAAAAAGAGATAGAAAAAATACTTGAAAACTTAAGTCTTTTGGCTGCACAATATATTGAGCCTCTTAGAGAAAATGCAAAAACTCTCATCTTCCTTGACTTTGTATATGCCAAGGCAAATCTTTCAAAGAAGATGAATGCAAGTGAGCCTAAGTTTAACTCAAAACATTATATAAATATAAAAGAAGGCAGACATCCTTTGCTTGATGCAAAAAAGGTGGTACCTATAAATATCTCATTAGGTGATACTTATGATTTACTGATTATCACCGGACCTAATACCGGCGGTAAAACGGTATCTCTAAAAACAGTGGGACTGTTCACACTTATGGGACAGTCGGGACTTCATATACCTGCCTTTGAAGGAAGCGAACTTTCAGTATTTACGGATGTATTTGCGGATATAGGTGATGAGCAAAGTATAGAACAATCCCTCTCCACCTTCTCAGGCCATATGAAAAATATCGTATATATTTTAAATCATGCGGATGCCAATTCACTCTGTCTTTTTGATGAGCTTTGTGCAGGTACCGATCCGACAGAGGGTGCGGCACTTGCCATATCAATACTCTCATTCCTTCACAGAATGCAAAGCAGATGTATTGCCACTACTCACTACAGTGAGCTGAAAGTGTTTGCACTGAATGAACCCGGTGTTGAAAATGCCTCATGTGAATTTGATGTGGCCACACTCTCTCCTACTTACAGAATTCTTATAGGAGTACCGGGTAAGTCAAATGCCTTTGCCATAGCCGGAAAGCTTGGACTCCCTGATTATATAATTTCAGAGGCGGATACACATCTTGAAAAGGATGCAAAGGACTTTGAGGATCTGCTTACAAGGCTTGAAAATGACAGGCAGATTATAGAAAAGGATAAATTATCCATTCAAAAATATAAAAGAGAAATTGAAGGCCTGAAAAGGCATTATGATAAGCAGGAAGAAAACCTTGCCGCAAGAAAAGAAAAGATTTTGGAAGAAGCCAAAGAAGCGGCCAGAAAAATCTTGGAGGAAGCAAAGGAAACCGCTGACGACACTATTAAAAATATCAACAAAATAGCATCGGGCGCAGGTCTGGGCTCGGCTCTTGAAGAGCAAAGAACAAGGCTTCGAGAATCAATAAATAAAAATACAAAGACTGCCGGAATAAAGCAAAATACTGTAAAGGCCAAAAAGCCTAAAGAGCTTAAGCTTGGTGACAGTGTACATGTTATAAGTCTTAATCTTGACGGTATAGTATCTTCTCTGCCAAATCAAAGCGGTAATTTCTTTGTGCAGATGGGTATACTCAGATCTCAGGTAAATATATCCGATGTGGCTTTGGTTGAAGAGCCGGGCAATAAACCTGAGAATAAGACAAGAACAAGAAGTTCTTCAATGGTAAAATCCGCTACAATATCCACAGAAATAAATGTTATCGGTAAAAATGTGGATGAGGCATGTTCAGAACTCGATAAATATCTGGATGATGCTCTGCTTGCTCATCTTCCGGGCGTAAGAATTATTCACGGAAGGGGTACAGGTGCATTGCAAAAGGGTATACATGCCTATCTGAAAAGGCAGACCTTTATCAAGAGCTACTCTCTTGCAGATTTTAATGAAGGCGGTAATGCTGTAACTATCGTGCGTTTTAAATAATATATAGGTGAAAAATGGCAGAAAAACAAAGAATTTTAATTGTAGATGATGATGAGAATATAGCGGAACTTATTTCATTATATTTGATGAAGGAGTGTTACGAAACAAAAATAGTGGGTGACGGCGAATCGGCCCTTTCGGATTTTGATGAGTTCAAACCACATTTGGTTCTTCTTGACCTTATGCTGCCGGGTATTGACGGCTATCAGGTTTGCAGGGAGATAAGAGCAAAGTCGGGTACCCCTATAATAATGCTCTCAGCCAAAGGTGAAGTGTTTGATAAAGTTCTCGGTCTGGAACTTGGTGCCGACGACTATATGATCAAACCTTTTGACTCAAAAGAACTTATCGCCAGAGTAAAGGCTGTAATAAGGCGATACAACAACAGTACAATCTCATTGCCTGAGGTACATACAGGTGGAGAATATGTGGAATATCCCGACTTAAACGTGAATATGACAAACTATGCGGTAACATACCTTGGAAAGAATGTTGAAATGCCGCCAAAGGAGCTGGAACTTTTATACTTCCTCTCCTCTCATCCCAATCAGGTATTTACAAGAGAACAGTTGCTTGATAATATCTGGGGATATGAGTATATCGGTGATACCAGAACCGTAGATGTGCATATCAAGAGATTGCGTGAGAAAATACATGACAATAAGTTCTGGTCAATATCCACCGTATGGGGTATAGGATATAAATTTGAGGTTAAAAAATGAAACTCTCTCTATATCTGAAATTTATTTTAGCTTATATAGTTTTCGGTATAGCAGGTTTTGTGGCAATAGCAACTATTTCCAGCCATTTGACCTATTCATATCTGGTCGATTCCAGAAGTCAGACTCTTTATGATGAGGCTAATCTTATCGCCTCAACCTACTCTACCGTATATGAGGGGCAAAATATCTCGCTGGCGGAAAGCTATCCTCAGTTAAAAGCAGTAGCGACTTTCCTGAATGCAAAGATATGGGTAATGGACAGAAACGGCAAGATAATAGTGGATGCCGAAAATAAAAGAGTTTCGGATATTATCTCGGATTTTGACCCTACCGCTACCGGTAATAAGTCCTATATGGTCGGAAATTACTTTAACTCATTTGATGAGGATTATCTTAGTGTTTCCGCACCTATTACAGGTAACTTTCGTACCTACGGCTATGTGGTCATCCACCTGCCTATGGTAAATGTTACAAAGAGCCAGTACCATATCTTGAATATAGTATATATGACCTCTCTGATAGTATTTTTACTTTCACTGATTATTTTAATAGTATTTCAGCGTATTGTTTACTCTCCGCTTAGGAAAATAACAAATGGAGCCAAAGCCTATGCCGAAGGGGATTTAAAGTATGAAATAAAGGTACATTCAAATGACGAGATGGGTTATCTTGCGGCGACATTAAACTATATGTCCGATAAACTTGATGATACCGAAAATTATCAAAAAAAGTTTATTTCAAATGTATCTCATGATTTTCGCTCACCTTTAACATCTATAAAGGGCTATCTTGAGGCTATTTTGGACGGTACCATTCCTCCCGAGATGCAGGAAAAATACCTTACAAGAGTTATTGATGAGACAAACAGACTTACAAAGCTTACAGAAAGCATTCTTTCACTGGATTCGATTGAAAGTGTAAAGCTGAATAAAACAAGCTTTGATATAAACAAGATGATCAGAGATACCGCAGGCAGCTTTGAAGTACAGTGTAACAGTAAGAATATTACCATTGAGCTGATATTTTCCAATGTCTCCCAATATGTTATAGGTGACTACACAAAGATACAGCAGGTACTTTATAATCTCATTGATAATGCCATAAAATTTTCCTCTCAAAACTCTTCCATCATTGTACAGACCAGTTTAAAAAAGGAGAAAATTTTTATTTCAGTTAAGGACACGGGAATAGGTATCGCTAAGAATGAGCAGTCCAAGGTATTTGACAGATTCTATAAATCAGACCTCTCCAGAGGTAAGGATAAGAAGGGTACAGGTCTTGGACTTGCAATAGTAAAAGAAATATTACAGACTCATGGCGAGAATATAGATGTTATAAGTACCGTAGGTGTAGGTACCGAGTTTATCTTCTCTTTACCTGCCGGCAAAGAAAATTAATATGATTTTTAAAAAGGGACTTTTGTGCATAAACAAAAGTCCCTTTTATTATATATTACTGTTCTTTTTTCAATTCTACTTTTTGATTTAACTCTGCAAAACTTGTAGCTAATGATGCAAGTCCGCTAAGCTCTGTAGGAATGATAATCTTTGTTGATTTTCCGTCAGCTACCTTCTGGAATGCCTCAAGTCCCTTAAGTGTAAGTACCTTCTGGCTTGGATCCGCCTCTGAAAGCACTCTTAAAGACTCTGCCTGAGCCTTCTGGATTGCAAGTATTGCCTGTGCCTGTCCTTCCGCTCTCTTTATAGCTGTTTCCTTTTCAGCCTCCGCATTAAGTATTGCAGCCTGCTTATTACCCTCTGCTACAAGAATCGCACTTTCCTTCTTAGCCTGAGCCTCAAGAATATTTGCTCTCTTCTCACGCTCGGCTTTCATCTCCTTCTCCATTGCAACTCTGATATCTTCAGGTGGCAAAATACTCTTTAGCTCCACACGATTTACCTTGATACCCCATGGATCTGTAGCCTCATCAAGCTCGGATCTCATAGCTGTATTTATAGTATCTCTTGATGTAAGAGTCTGGTCTACAGTCATATCACCTATGATATTTCTAAGAGTAGTCGCTGTAAGATTCTCTATAGCTGATATAGGTCTCTCAACACCGTAAGTATAAAGCTTAGGATCGGTTATCTGGAAATATACTATCGTATCTATCTGCATAGTAGCATTATCCTTTGTAATAACCGGCTGTGGAGGGAAATCCACCACCTGCTCTTTTAATGAAATAACCTTTGATATTTTATCAAAGAAAGGGTTGATAAAATGTAATCCTGAACGAAGTCCTTGTGAATACTTTCCAAGTCTCTCAACTACATATACTTTTGACTCAGGTACTATCTTTATTGCCTTTACCGTAATCACGAATATAATAGCCAATAAAACAACAATAATTCCAACGCCTATCATTTGTTATGTCTCCTTTAAATAAATTAATTTCTGCCGATAATTATCTTATTGCCTTCAAATTTATCAATGTTGGCAATATCTCCGGGTTTCAACTCCAAATTCGCAATTGCTGTCCATATACCGCCTTTAAATCTTACATCATAAATATAATTATTATCTTCAACAGATGTAAGCTTTACTATCTTTACCTTCTCAGTATCCATACTCTCCTTACCCTTCATAAAGGATTTGAAAATACTTCTAAAGAACACAATAAAGATCAATGACAGTACACAGAATATGATAACCTGTATCTCAATTGATTCAACAAATAAAGATATCGGCATCATAATGAGTGCTGCAAGAGCCAGCCACACTGAAACCAGTCCGGGAATTATAATTTCTCCAATGGCAAATATAGCAAATAAAACTCCCCAATAAAACATATTTCCTCCTTCCGCTTATAAGTAGTTCTACCAAAGCATATTAGAAATATAACACTATATTATCACCTTCATTATAGCACAAATTATACTTATATGCTAATAAAAACCTCAAGGATATCCTTGAGGCTCTTATTTTTATAATATAGATTATCTAACCCACTTGCCGTTGCTGTCTACCCAATATCCGTCAGGAGTTCTGGCATTATACCACATTGCTCCGTCAGCACCTACATAGTAAGAACTTCCCTGGTAGTTGATCCAAGCGTTTCTATACATATAGCCCCAGTGATCAAAGTAATACCACTTACCGTTGTCCTTGATCCAGCTGTCTGCTACATATGAAGTACCTGCATTAACGTTCAACATATAGTACCAGCCATGCTCGTCTCTACGCCACTCACCTCTGTCTGCCGGCATACGCTCTAAAACTGCTGCCTGCGCTGTCACTGGGGGAACTACCGCACCGCCAAGACTGAATGCTGCAAATAAAATTGCTGCTGATTTGATTAAACCTTTTTTCATCATTCCTCCTTCTCTCCTATACCATCGTTAATCTGACAGATTAACTGTCCTTATATAGTATAAACCAATTTTGTATTTTATATCTTACATTGTGTTTACAAAATATTTGCTAATTACATACATTATGTATAAGAATATCTATTTACTCTTTAAAGCCGGAGTCCAATAGCTGTTATTGTATATATCTGTGAATTTATAAGTGATTTGATTGTCATCCTTCACAAGAACATAAGATACCTTAGGAGCAGTCTTTCCAACCACATACTCATCATCCAGTTTATAATCATCAAGATATGTACCGTCATATCCGTAATAAGCATATATAAACTGTATTCTGTCTCCCTCAACTATATCCGTTATATTCTTTGCGATGGTTTCTGTTTGTGTATCTTTATAATCTGTATTTGCTCCTGCCAGATATCCGTTAGGATGCTCGCCGTCAAATATAATTATCAGATTGGCTCTCTCACCGTTTAAAATAACAGGTACACGTCCTATAGTAACCGTCTCATCTCCGTTTTTTGTAGTTGACAGATGATAGTATGCAACATATTGCTGATCTATAGCAATCCATGCTCTTTGAGTATCTGCAAGCATATCTCCGTTTTCATCAAACTCAAAGAAATTGTCAAGTCCCATATCAATATATCCGCTTCCCATATCCAAAAGCATATTCTCTTCTATACTTGATACCATATTCCACTCATCCTCGGATAAATGAATCTTAGGTGTGGAATACTGATCTGTCCATTGAAGCTTTGAAGCATCTAGTCTGTTTGATAAAACATAGTTTCTGATTGTTTCATCAGACATATTTCTGTTTTGCAAAAAGCCTATACTTGAAGTATCAAGCCCTATATTTGCAAGGCTCTCTGATGATAAGCTTCCTGATATAAGACTTGCTATCAAACTGTCAATATCTGCAGCTGAAAATGAACCTGAACTGTTTCCTTGATAGTTTCCTGTTAATGTATTTGCAGGGGTTGTTTCTCCTCCGCCTGCAATCTGTCCACTCGCCTGTAATGTGGCAAACTGCTGTATCATTTTGGTATATTCGCTATCCATACCGATGTCACCATAGGTCTGAACCATTCTGTCAACCTTTGACAATTTCTTGTATGGGAAATAGATTGAAAGCCCATATGAGTTTGACATATTTGAAGATGTCCTGTTATATTTTACCGCACCAAGTATTGACTGTATTGTAGGGTCGTTTTCATTCTGCTCTAGATTATACACAAGATTTACCAAGTCTACCTGATCTATATTTGAAGATTTTGCAAACTCTCTGCTTGCCGTTCTCGCGTAAGATACTTTGCTGTACTCATTATTCTCTATATATGAAGCGGTGTCCCTTGCAAAGCTTGAAAGGCTGCTTGGAACTGTAGCCTTAAGCTCGGCCAAATCCACCAAAGAAAGAGTTGTAGACTGCCCTCTTGCACTTCTGTTACTCTCATCTATAAAATCATCCACTATCTTCTTTCCAAGATCAAGAGTGGAAATTGCGGTATTACTACTAAGATTGCTCAGCCAATTGGTATAATACCATCCTGTTCCCGGCTCCGTCTCCTCGGATGCAATCAAATAATCTGCATATTCTGAAAGTGCAAGTGCCGTCTCTGTAGTAGCCATCAGACAGGCATCAAATCCTATGAAGTCATACTTTATACCGGTTTGCGCAACAGCAGCTTTTATTTTTGCAAGATTCATTGATCCCGAGTTGGGATTTTTTTCATCATATCCATAACCTGTTACAGAACCGCCGCCGTGATCCCAGAAAATAAGCTGATATCTGTTAGCCGGAAAATTATTCTTACAATAGTCAATAAATCTAACCAATGTATTGGGATCTGTCATTGAAGGATTTGAATTGTCATCTGCAAGCTTATTCATTTTTCCGTCCGCTATCTGATAGATTTCATTGTTTGATGATGATACTACCGAGTTTTGCCAGGTATTTGTTCCTCCTGTATATACAAGCAGATTAACATTACTTGAAATATTGGCCTTTGTCATCTCAATGAGATCTTTCGTAGCCATTCCGTGCTTAGTCTCCAAGTCGGTACCGCACATATATACCATCACGGTTACACTGTCACCGCCTGTAGGCCTGTAAAACTTCTCTCTGGCACTTTCATGCACTGAGGTATCCAGTTGTCCTCTGTTATCGGTAACTCCGCTCCATGCACTTCCTACGCCGCTTATACTTGATGCCGCTGTGCTTCCGATTGATGAAGGCAAAGTCGGGATACTGATCATCGGTGTTGTTCCTGTACTTGTACTATTTGTACTATTTGTACTACTGCTTAATCCTCCGAGTATTGAACTTAATATATTGCTTTTATTACCTGTGACAATACTTATTATTACAAAAACTACAACTATCAATAAGCTGAACGGCGAACGTCCTCCGCCTCCACCTCTTCCGGATGAATTCCTGTTTCCTCCACCGGAACCTCCCACAAACGATCCTCTACCCAAAACACTTCTACCTGTTCCGGTAACCTCTCTTCCATGTGATAACGGTCTACCCATCTACTCTCCTCCTGTTTGTTATTTATGCCGACAATACTTTAAGCATAGTTTATTCTAACAATAATCTCAGCATACCGCAATAAATCATTACAAACAGTTATTATTTTGCATCATATTTGCATATTACAAGCCTGTTATTCATAAGATATATGATTGGAAGAAAGATTTTGCCATACCATTTCATCTGCTTTGCTATTTGTTTTGTAAAGTTTATAAATCCGATTTGCTTCAGTTTAGGATTAAGTTCTATAATCTCTTCGCCGTTTGTAACTCCAAAATGATACTCGGACTTGGTTCGTTTTACAGCCTTGTTCGTTTTTGCCTTATTCACAAGTCTTTTGGAAAGACAGTCCAGATGAAGTACAAAATGTTCAAAATTATCTGTAAGTATATTTAAAAACTCCTTCACCTGCTTAGGATAAAAATACATAATCATCCCCTCTGAAATAATCAAAAGCTTCTCTCCCTTTGTATCTATCTCCTTTGTCCATGACTTATCAAGGGCTGATTTTTCGATATTTTTTACTCTGTCATTTTCCTCAAAGAATTTTTTTCTTAAACTTATTATCTCCGGAAAATCTATATCATACCAATGTATTCTACCGTTATCTACGCGGAAAAATCTTGTATCCAGCCCTGAACCCAGTGAAACTATATGACAATCCGGGTATTTGTCTATAAACTTTTTCACCTCATCATCCATAACCTTGGCTCTCGCAATAATACCTAAAAGATTCACTTTTTCATTACTGAAAGAGCCAAAATCATAGTCAATCATATCCACCATTTCAGCCGACTTTTTATCCTTTAATATAGATTTTTCAGATCTGTAATCTCTTGCCCTTGCATCCAAAGTTATAAGCATAGTCTCCATAACACCTTCAAGTTTTATCTTCATCAAAGCCTCCATTTACCGCTATATCTGCGGTATAAAAATATATATAATCTGATTATGTTAGTTCTTGCTAACTTAGGTTATATCATACTTCTATTTTATGGAAAACTCAATAAATTTATCTTTTTAAGAAATTTATAATAATTGTAAAGAATTACATCTTTATAATTTGCCGATTCGCCTTTTACTTTACATCTTTAAACCGTTAAATTTTTTGAATTTTTTTATTATTTTCACACATACAAGAGATTATAAAAATTGTTTTTTTCTTAGTACATGAATATTATTTAATTAAATGAGCATATTTTTATTTACATTTACCAATATTATGTTTGGTAATTGACCTATTATTTATTTGTGATAAAATCATATTCAACAAATATATTTGCAATATTTATTTTGGGAGGAAGATATGTATAAACTAAAAAAGATACCGTTACTGCTTTCGGTTTTATTACTGTCCTTACAAGGATGTTCAGGAAGTAAAGTTACTGCTTCAGATATGCAGGGGGAAAAGTTTTTTTATCAGGTTTCAGATGCTTCTTATTCTACAGGTAAATATACTTTGGATGAACTTGCAGAACGTAGAGAAAACCCTTTATTTATTGATAATTTACAAAAGTTTAATGCGGAACTGAATTCAACAGATACTGTGGATTTTTATAATATGAAACATACATATGTAGATTTTATAGGTAAGTGGAATAAGCCGGAAGATTTGACATATGGCTATAAAGAGAAACTGGATTTAATAGATAAAAAGATGCTTGTCAATGAAAAGCTTGAGTATATAACTCCGGTAGATGCATTTATTCTAAATAAAAAAACAATGCAAAAACTTGGACTGGATTATTTATCAGATCAGGATTTTATATATAATGGTGAGTTTCCCATGGTGCTTGGCTACGGCTTTAAAGAATATTATAATATCGGTGATACCATTCCTATAAGATATTCAGGAGAAAGATTTAACGGAAAGGTGGTAGGTTTTTATGATAAGGACTTGGTATTTGATGAATTTTCACATTGTGACAGTTATTCCACCGTTATAATTCCATATATGGATAATCTTGAAAGCAAGGATGATTACGAAAACAAAGAGAGTTTTCTTAATGCTTATAAATCACTTAAAAATTTAGGCTATATCTATTTCCCAAATACTGTAGATTATGAAAAAAATAAAGATGCGGTGGAAAAAATAGCTCAAAAATATAATCTGGATTATACTGTACTGAGAGGTTATTAAAATGATACTACAAGTTAGATGTCGGCTTATAAAATTGGCCGACATATTTTATTTTTTTAAATTATGATATGTATTCATTAATTAAAAAAAGCCCTGAAAACAAGGCTTGTAAAATAAAAAGAGCGCGAGACGGGACTCGAACCCGCGACCCCGACCTTGGCAAGGTCGTACTCCACCAACTGAGCCACTCGCGCACACACATATTCTATCACTAAAATTAAAAATTGTAAAG
>NZ_AZXX01000083.1:0-521 GCF_000512995.1 Lachnoanaerobaculum sp. MSX33
AAAGAAACTACAGTGAGTATGATGAGATGTGGTTGTACTTCGGTGCTAACGGAAGAAAGTACGTTGCAAGCAGTACAGATCAGTCAAAGCAAAGAGAGATAAACGGTAAGGCATACCTGTTTGATGAGAACGGTGTAATGATACCTCAGCTTTCTGTAACTAATGCAAATATTAGAGCTACAGCAAGCAACGCTAAAGTAAAATACGGTTCACTTGATACAGACGGTGAGCTTAAAGACGATTATTGGACATTTACAGTACCGAATGAAGTAATGAGTCAGCAGGACTATGATACACAAGAGCACAGCTGGTTCAGAACAAAGAAAGACGGTAGTGTAATTAAAGACAAAATAGCTACAGTACTTGGAAGAAGATATGCTTTCGATGAGATCGGACGTATGCAGACAGGCTTTGTAATTATGTTGGAAGATGATACATTCGGTATCAAATATGATGTAGATGAGTGGACAAAGGAAGATTTCCTTACAGACGCTCTCAACTCACCTATAGCTGCAATAGAT
>NZ_AZXX01000084.1:0-123525 GCF_000512995.1 Lachnoanaerobaculum sp. MSX33
AATGATCGAATGGTCCTATTTCTTTTAGGGACTTATTTCACAGTCCCACTGATTACTAAACTCATCAATTGTATATAATAGATATCTCTATGATAAACTTATCATCCATGTGCGTTTCTTAAAAATAACAAGTGATACAACAAGTCTGAATATCTCTTCTGTAGTAAGCAATGTATATACACCTACAATTCCCCATTTAAATATGTATGCTGCAAGCATACAAAGAGGAATTCCTATACACCATGTTCCTATAATGTCAATAATCATTATAATTTTTGTGTTTCCTCCACTTCTTATAATGCCTCCTCCAAGGATCATATTTTCAACCTTTACCGGAGCATATAGGGCAAATATTACAAGAAGAATTTTCCCAAGCTCTTTTACATTATAATCCACCTGATAAAATCCTGTATAGACTCCTGCCAACAATATAAGAATTGATGATATAAAGACTGCACCTATTAACCCCGCAATCATAATTTTCCCTGATTCCCTATATGCCTCCTCATACTCTTTCTTTCCAAGCCTCTTTCCGACCATAACACCTGCCGCAGCCGACAAACCGCTTAAAGCACCCATAACCAGTCCCTGAATCGGAGCCGTAAGCATATATGCTGCAAGATTTGCCGTATCAAGATGCCCATACACTCCGGTTTCCACATTCTGCCCCAGACTCCAGAGAAACTCACTTACAAGAATAGGTATAACCATTATAAAATAATCCGGTATGCTGATCCTTTTTAAATGTAATGACAATATCGGCTTATCCCCATCTTTTTTAATGCAAATAATAAATCCGATAAGAATAAATACGAGATTAAATAACTGAGAAACAAGGGTTGCTATTGCCGCACCTTTTATTCCCATAGGTAAAAATCCGGCTTTTCCAAATATAAGTATATAATTAAGTCCTGTATTTATACCTACAGCTAACAGGCTTGCTAAAAACGGTATGACAGCATGTTCTTTACAGCGCAGCCATGTGGATAAAATGATACTGATTGCCATCGGAATATATGAAAATGCTACAATGCGAAAATACACAGCACCCATATTTATAATATCTGCATCCTTTGTATACAGTCCAAGAATATGTGCCGGAAAAACTCCTGATGCAAACAAAAATAATGCAGATATTATCACTGCACAGACCATGCTTATATCAAAGCTGCTCCATGCTTCTTTCATATCCTTTGCTCCGATAAACTGTGCTGTTAATATTCCTGCAACAGTTCCCACCGTACCTGTTACCACATGAAAAATCAAAGAAAAATTACCATAAAGTCCAACTGCCGATATATTTATTTCCCCCAGCTGACCGATCATTATCTGGTCAATAATTGAAAATGATGACTGCAACATACTCTGCAATGTAACAGGAACAGCTATTTTACATAATGATTTACTAAACTCTGACATTATAATTCCCTTGTACTTTCTCTTTTTATAAGTTTCACCGGAAGAACTATTCTTGTATCATATTCCTTCCCGTCACGCATATCTTCAATACATTTGATTGCAGCCTTTGCCCTTAAATATGCGTCCTGATGAATTGTAGTCAATGCCGGAACGCTTTCCCTGCTTGCCATACTGTCATCCATCCCGATTATTTGCAAATCTTTCGGAATCCGAATACCTCCGGCCTGTAAAAATTGCATAAAGTCCAGTGCATAATAATCGGATACTGCAAAAACTCCGGTAATATCAAGCCTTGAAAGTTCCAAAAACTTATCCTTATAAAATTGTACTCTCCCTTTCTTTGTATTAGGTATTTTCCAGATTACAGTTTCCCCGGGTTCAAAGGCTTTGCAAAATCCATCAATACGCTCCTTGTCCATACATATATAATTATCTGAAATACATAATGCTTTTTTATGTCCAAGCTTCTTAAAATATTCCCCTGCCTTATAACCTCCATCATAATGATCAATCACAAGGTTAACAAATTTTGAGCATTTATCAAAATAGCCGTCATATACAACAAAAGATATCCTCATCTGATTTCGCAGTCTTTCATAATTCTCTTCACAAAATCCCATCAGAATCAGCCCGTCCATATTCCACATTGAAGCAAATGCTATGATTTCATTTATATCTGTTGTCGTCTTTATCATAAGAAAATATCCTTTTTTATTTAACTCATAAGAAAGTGCGTTTAATGACGACATTACAAATCCATCTTCTAAAACTCTGCCCTCATATTTGGGATGATCATTCACTACCACTCCGATAATTCTTGAATTATTTCTTGCAAGCAAAATTCCTGCCATATTAGGAATATATCCGGTCTTTTCAAGCTCCTGTTGAACCCTTTTTACCGTTTCATCCGAAATCTTACCGGTTTTACCATGGATCACATTTGAAACTGTCGCTGTACTAAGACCCAGCGCATCTGCAACATCAACGATCCTAACTCTGCTTTGTGCCATATAATCCCTTCTTTTCCCATTATTATCCGGTGTGTTGTGATGTTAGCCTTATTACTACTTTGCTAATGTATTGTATAATAAAGAGGTTTGCTCTACCATTTCTGATTTTAATTAAATATCAATGATACATTACACCGGTGCATCATTTCTACATTGCCCAAAAGGATATATTCCCCTTTCAGTAAATTCATTGTACAATAGGAATTTAACTTTCACAACGGTTAAACGCATAACCTATTACAAAATTTATATCTTATTTTTGTAATTTTTTTAGTATATTGATGGGAATTTTTATTGCATTTTATATTTCAACTTTTATTCAACTTATATAAATAAGAAGAGTCTATCAAAATGTACTGCCCCCCAAAAGTCAGACCAAAATCTAACGATTAGGAGGTCAGTATTTTTATGGCAAAACATAGTTTTGAATTCAAGAAGAAAGTTGTTTTAGAATATTTGGATGGCAAAGGTGAAACTCCATATCTTTCTGAAAAATATGGACTTGGTTCTGATTCACAGCTACGCAAATGGATTAATGCATACAATGCACTCGTTGATGAAGGATTAATGCGTTCTAGTAAACAAATAAAATACTCTTTTGAAAAGAAGATTTCTGTTGTAGAGTTATATCTATCAAGTGAGATTTCATATCAAGACTTGTCGATCCGAGACGGTATAAGCAATACAAGTATGATTGCTAACTGGGTTAATCGCTATCATGCCGCCTGCCCTGATGCTTTGAAATCTTGCAAGAAAGGTCGAAAGAATACATTGGATAAGCCTAAAATAGATATTAAAGCTCAGGAAGCGGAAGAAAGGAAACTAAAAGACCTTCTCTCTTATACAGGTATACCTAAAGCAACATATATGTACCGGCAGAAAAGATTCGATAGGAAAAACCCTGACAAAGAAATCAAGAATAAGATTCTTGAAATCAGAGAGACTCACAAGGATTATGGTTATCGTCGAGTGGTTGGAGAATTAAGAAATAAAGGCTACTGTGTAAACAAAAAGAAAGTACAACGTATAATACAGAAGCTTGGTTTACAGGTTACTTCTTTCATTCGAAAAAGCCGTAAATACAGTTCGTACAAAGGTAAAGTTAGAACAATTCCTTCTAATCGTATAAGGAGACGATTTAATACATATATACCACATCAGAAGATTACAACAGATACTACAGAGTTTAAGTATTATGATATTAATGCTAAAGGTCACATGACAATGCATAAGCTTTATCCGGATTCATTTATGGATATGTGTAATGGTGAAATTATAAGCTACGAAATTGACAAGCACTCTTCAGCAAAAAATGTTATGGATGCATTGGAACAAGCTATTGCTATAACATCCGATTGCAAATATAGAAGAACTTTCCATTCAGATTAAGGCTGAGCTTACCAAATGGAAGCATACTCTCATCGTCTCAAAGAAGAAAGAATCTTACAAAGTATGTCTCTTACGGGAAACTGTCATGATAACTCGGTTATGTAGAACTTCTTTGGATTGCTTAAACAAGAAATCTATTATGGTGTTATTTACTATAGCTATGATGAGCTAAAGTCAGAAATCGAACGATACATAAAGTATTACAATGAACAAAGAATTAAAGAAAAACCAATGTGGCTATTATGATTCAAGTATCTATCTTGATTTTGCAAAGAATGTCCTATTCTTACTACTACTATCATGTTCTTTCTTTTTTTCAACAAAATAATACACTATATAATTTTTAACCGTTACCTTACATATATCATTTCTTTTCAAATATATATTGTTTAATCTTGAACCTATATTTGGAAATTTACATAAATTTTCCATTTCTTTTTCAAAATGCTGAATAAATGAGATTGCAGCATCTCTATTACATAATTCTCTATCAATATATTCAACTATATTAGCTAAATCATTTTGCGCACGATCAGTAAGATAATATGAGAAATTATTGTATTCCATATTTATCCTTCAATTTTTTCATTACTTCTTTTCCATCATTTATTTTCTCATTTGCAAAATCCACAATACCTTCATTGACAAAATCAGCCTCTGCAATTTTAGCAATCTTAGACTCGTAGTATTCCATGTTCATAACTACAAGCTTTCCGTAACCGTTTTTAGTCACAAATACCGGGCCGTTTTGACATTTCTTCTCAATCTGCACAGTATCTTTCAAATCCCTCATAGGCACAATCTGCATAATATCACCTCCGAATTATGCCTAAATTATATACCAAATTTGGTCATAAGTAAACACAATAAAAAATGCCATGGACTAAGTCCACGGCAGTACTTTTCTAGTTTCCTTTCACTTCTTTCCAAAGGTCATTGTAAAGGCTGTCGCCCTCATCTCCGAGATACTTAAATACTTCGCTGTTCTTTAACATATCATCTGTCGGGAAGAGCGCCGTATTGTCCTGCAAATCCTTATCAAGTAAATCATATGCAGCCTTGTTAGGTGTAGGGTATGTAATATATTCAAAGTTTTTCTTTGCAATCTCAGGTCTGTTTAAGAAGTCTATCCACTTCTCCGCATTTTCCTTATTCTTTGCATTCTTCGGAATTACCCATGAATCAATCCATACATTTGTACCCTCTTTAGGTATCACATACTTAAGTTCAAAGTCTCCGCCGGCCTTTGCAACCTCATTTTGAACATAGAGCATCTCACCTGAATAGATAACTCCTATAGCAGCCTCACCGCCGATCATCTTATCTCTAACCTGATCCACAACATAAGCCTGAACAAGAGGCTTTTGCTCTATAAGTTTATCCTTTACCTTTTCAAGTTCCGACTTGTCGGTAGTGTTCATAGAATATCCGAGCAGCTTCCCACCCACCATAAAAGCGTCTCTTACAGAGTCCTGCATAAGGATATTTCCCTGATACTTGGGATTCCAAAGGTCTCCCCAGCTTGTTATATCGTCCTTTACCATGGAAGTGTTATAAAGTATACCCACAGTTCCCCATGTATACGGTACCGAGTACTTGTTCTCAGGGTCGAAAGCCTTTGACATCTCCATATATTTAGGGTCGATATTCTTTACATTCGGAACATTGTTAAAGTCAATCTCTGCAAGCATATCATTTTGTATCATCTTTTCAATCATATAATCTGAAGGGCATACTACATCATATACCACACCGCCTGCCTCAAGTACCGGATACATCTCCTCATTGGTCTCAAACATATCATAAACAACCTTGATACCGGTTTCTTTTTCAAACTCCTCTACAACACTCTCGTCAATATACTCACCCCAGTTGTATACATAAAGCTCGCCTGCACTGCCTGCCTTGGCACCTGCATTGCTTTTTCCGCATCCTGATAATACAGCCACAGAAAGCAGGCTCATCAATGTCATTATACTTACAAATTTCTTTTTCACGTTTATTTCCTCTTATCTTCTATTTATTTTTTCTTTATTTTATTCTGTGCAATATTTGATACTATCAGCAGTATCAAAACGGTAGCAAAAATGATTGTAGAAAGGGCGTACAGACTCGGCTTTATACCTCTTCTAACCTCTGAATATACAAGAGTTGATATAGTATTTATACCTGCACCCTTTGTAAAATGTGTTATTATAAAATCATCCAGCGACATGGTAAAGGCGAGCAAAAAGCCCGATATTACTCCCGGGAATATATCCGGAAATACTACCTTAAAAAATGCCGTAACAGGTGTAGCACCAAGATCCAGCGCCGCCTCATATGTAACTCTCTCAGTCTGCTTAAGCTTCGGCATTACAGACAGTATTACATACGGAATATTAAATGTTATATGACTTATAAGAATAGTCTTAAATCCAAGGCTTATTCCGAAAGCTATAAATCCAAGCATCAAAGAGATACCTGTTACAATATCCGCATTCAGCATAGGAATATTGTTGACAGCCATTACCACAGTTTTAGGTACCTTTCTCATATTGTTGATACCTAATGCCGCCACAGTTCCTATAATGGTTGCAATAAGTGCAGATAAAAATGCGATAACCAATGTGTTTCTGAAGGCAGACATTATTGTGGCACTTTTAAAAAGCTCGCCATACCAGTCAAAAGTAAATCCACCCCATCTGTTCCTTGACTTTGAAGCATTAAAACTCAGTATCATAAGAGTCGCTATCGGGGCATATAAAAAAATCAATATAAATACCAGGTAAAAATCTCCCAGTACTTTTCTTATCTTTGAATAAATCAAACGCTCATGCCCTCCCCGTCTTTATCATACTTGGCAATAAATGCCATACTGATAAGTATAAAGATCATCATTACCAGCGAAAGTCCGGAACCGAGATTCCAATTGCTTCCCTTTGTAAATTCCTGCTCTATTACATTTCCTATCAAAAGCACCTTGCTTCCGCCAAGGATATTACTGATAACAAATGTTGTCAGTGCCGGCACAAATACCATTGTTATGCCGCTGACAATACCCGGAATGCTCAGAGGTATTATTACCTTTGTAAGCGTCTGCATTGTATTTGCACCAAGATCTCTTGCGGCATTTATTGTATTATCATCTATCTTTTCAAGTACATTGTATATAGGAAGTACCATAAAAGGCAGATAGTTGTAAACCATACCGAGTATAATAGCTGCCGGCGTATTGATGATATTTAAACTCGGCAGATGCAAGAAGTTTAAAATCGTATTTATAATTCCGTTTTTCTCCAAAAGTGAAAGCCATGCAAGAGTTCTAAGCAGGAAGTTCATCCACATAGGTAAAATAAATATAAATACTATCAGACTTCCTTTATTAAGCTTTTTGCTTTTCAAAGTAAGCGCCAGCGGAAATGCCATTACAAGGCAAATAGCAGTACTTACAATTGATAATATTATTGACAGTACAAGTGCCTTAAAATGGTCTTTTGCAAATATTGAAAGCACATTTGCCGCTGTAAAGCTTCCGCTCCTATCAGTCAATCCATATATAAAAATCAGTGAAAGAGGTATTATTGTAAAACCTATCATCCAAAGAATATATGGGAATGCAAGTACTTTTCTTAAATCCTTATTCATTTACACCCACAGCCTCCTCATCCTCAGACTCAGGCTTGTTCATTATCTGTATATCAAAAGGATCCACACTGATGCCGACTTCCTTGCCTACCGGGAACATATCTGTAGAATGTACCAACCACTCATATCCGTTCGGAGTAGTAACTTCCATCTCATAATGCACGCCCTTAAATATCAAATGAGTAACTCTGCCTACCAAAGTTCCCTTTTCAGGTTCTACAAGATCAATATCCTCAGGTCTTATTACAACGTCAACAGGCTTATTTGTTCCAAATCCTACATCCACACAGGCAAATTTTGCTCCGAATATATCTACAAGCTTATCCTGTACCATGGTTCCACCGATTATATTAGATTCACCTATAAAGTCCGCTACAAAGGCATTTTCAGGCTCATTATATATCTGCTCAGGAGTACCCATCTGCTGTATATATCCCTGATTCATAACCACAATAGTATCAGACATTGTAAGCGCCTCTTCCTGATCATGTGTAACATAAACGAAAGTGATACCCAACTCATTTTTAAGTCTGATAAGCTCATATTGCATATCCTGACGAAGTTTTAAATCAAGTGCCCCAAGCGGCTCATCAAGTAAGAGTACCTTCGGCTCATTTACTATAGCTCTTGCAATTGCAATTCTTTGCTGCTGTCCGCCTGACAGCAGGTTTATATTTCTGTTTTCATATCCTGAGAGGTTTACCAGCTTAAGCGCATATTTTATCTTATCATCAATATATGCCTTTGATTTATTCTTTATCTTCAAACCGAAAGCTATATTTTCCGCAATGTTCATATGAGGAAATAATGCATACTTTTGAAATACCGTATTTAAATTTCTTTTATTCGGCGGCAGATTTGATATATCCTTGCCGTCAAAAATTACTCTTCCGGTATCCGCCTGTGCAAATCCACCTATTATTCTAAGGGTGGTCGTCTTACCGCAACCCGAAGGACCGAGTAAAGTTACAAATGAATTTTCTTTAATTGATAAATTTAAATCATCCAAAACAATCTCTCCGTCAAAACTCTTTGAGATATGCTCCAAATCAATAAGGGATGTCGACATACTTCCTCCAATTTTTAAAAATTAGGCGGTGTGCTGACCCAAATAAGTCTTGCACCTCGCTTTGAGCTGATATAATGCTTTTTATCAGATGTAAAATAAAAAGCCTCTCCTTTTTTTGCCAAATACACATCATTTCCCCTATGTATCTCCACAGTTCCGGAAAGAATGTATCCGAACTCCTCTCCGTCATGTGGGTTATCAGGATATGTCATACCTCCCGGTTCAATAGTCTGAAGTATAGGCTCCATCATATTTTTTTGTGCATTCGGTATTATCCATTCGATGGTATTATTAAGTTCTTTATCCTCTTTAATAAAGTAATCTTCTTCGGTAAAAACCACCTGCGTTTCGGTTTCTTCATCAAAGAAGTCCTTTATTTCCACTCCAAGGCATTGCAAAATATCAAGAAGAGTTGCTATAGACGGTGAAGTCAGATCATTCTCCAGCTGCGAAATAAATCCTTTGGACAATTCCGCTCTATCAGCAAGCTCTTCTTGTGTAAGTCCCGCAAGCACTCTGAGTCTTTTTAGTTTTGAACCGATCTCCATAAAAAGCCTTTCTTTGTGTTGCACACTATTTCTAAGTAAAAAGTTTAGTGTTATTAAATAAAGAATATTATACATTATCTGAAGCAACTGTCAAGCACTTTATTTTTATTCATTATTTTATTTTTCACTAGCTTGCCCAACAAATTTTATTGCACTATGCATAAATAAATCTGTAAAGTTATATTAAACTAAAAAATAAGCTCTTATCATTTTCTTTATGTTATTTAAATTGTATTTTAATACTTGCTATGATATATTGAAGTCGGTAAGGCATAATTTATTTTATATAGAGGAGATTAAACTATTGCTAAAATACTATAGTTTTGAGCTTGATGACTGGCAGGACAACGATTGTCTAATTGAGGTATTGAAGCTGTTTTTAGATAAAAAAAGAGAAGTGGAACTAAATTGCTGGAATGATGAAATTGATGCTATAAATCTGGCAATTGATTTGGGATTTAGAGTAATTGAGATAAAACAATTCTTAATCAGACTTAGTGGGACTACAGATATGCTCGATTTAAATAAAATTATGAGTCTAAAAAGTTTTGTTCAAACTACAGAAGAAGATGAAGAAGAAAATTTGTTGCCGTTTTTCTCCCTATTTATTAAGGACGAAATATTCATTGAACACTATGCCAGAGAAAATTATGTTTATAATAAAGAAAAGTTTGATTTGACTGTAGATATCTTGAATCGTCATAATGTAGAATTTCACTAATTTGGTATCGTAAGGAGGATATGTTTATGTATCCTGACAAGCCACAAAGCTAATGCCTTGTACTTGTCAGGTTTTTTTTTAATATCAAAAATCTTTATTTAAAGTCTATATTATTCAAAAAGTCACCGATTATACCCCTGTACTCAGCTTCGCCCAAAACTTCTCTGGATCTTGCGTGTGCGGCATCAGGTACCAAATGAAGCTCTGAATACCCTGCTGTAGCGGCCTTATTTACCTGCGAATTCTCAGGCAAAATAAAGGTATCCGCCTCGCCATGTATAAAGCATATAGGTACTTCATTTCCCACAAGTGCATCCTTTGGTGAAGTCTTTTTCATATCATATCCGTATCTTAGCTTCATGGCTGTATTTACACTCGGCAAGACAAAGGGAGTCTTAGCAAGATCATAAGCTTTATAAATCAAATCATAAAGATTTGAAAAACCGCAGTCCGCCACCACAAAATCCACCTTCGGCTTTTTAGCAAGTACCGTCAAAGAAGTGGCTGCTCCCATAGATTCACCGTGAAGTCCAAGCTTAATATTGCCGTATCTACTATAACTGTCTTCGATAAGCTTTTCAAGATCTTCAGACTCAAACTGTCCAAGGCTTAAGGCTGTTTTTTCATTCTCGCCATGATCTCTTAAATCATAAATAATACAGTTAAATCCAAGGTCCATATAAGTATCCACATATTTTACGGCACCATATCTGTTTGACTTAAAACCGTGGCTTATAATTACATATTTATCGGTCTCTACAGGATTTTTTACCAAAGTAACATGCAACTCATAGTCTTTATATCCTTTTACTGTATACTCCTCCTTTTCATATGAGTCATAATTTCCCCAAAGTCCATGCTCCTTCTCCCAAGATATCTCTTTATCAAGTGTGGATACATTCGGTGCGGCTATCTGTGATGCAAGACCAAGAATAAATCTGCAATACCATCCGATTGCAACAAGTACAATTATTATTGCAATCGCAATTATTATTTTCTTCATCTAATATATATCACCTTTCTATAAATACAAAACTCAAAATTAATCGCTAACAGTATAAACATTTCAATTGTATCTATCAAGTTTTTTATTCTGTTTTCAATATAAAATATATGCTTATAAATATGGCTTATATAAACTGTTTATTATTATTACAATGTATTGACATTGCACGAATTTTAAACTATATTTTAGATATTGGAGGTAGATGTATGACTACAAATCTAAATATAAGAACAGATAAAAATATAAAGGATCAGGCTGAAGAAATTTTCAACCAACTTGGTCTCAATATGACAACAGCTATAAATATATTTTTGAGAACGGCAGTCAGAGAAAACGGCATCCCGTTTGAGCTGAAGCTTGACACACCTAACAAGGATACAAACGCTGCTATTGAAGAAGGACGCAAGCTCTTTAATGACGATTCTGTCAAAGGATATAACAGCATTAAAGAACTAAGAGATGCTTTGGATGTATGAAGTACACTATAAAATTTACTACTCAGTTTAAAAGAGATTTGAAACTTGCAAAAAAGCAAAATAAGAATATCGATAAACTGTTTGAGATAATTGAGATTTTGGCAAACGGAAACCAATTGCCGGCAAAGTATAGAGATCACGAGCTTACAGGTAATTATAAAGATACCGGAGAATGTCATATAGAACCGGATTGGTTACTTATATATGAAATTCGTGAAGAGATACTTGTACTGATGTTAAATAGGGTGGGAAGTCATTCTGAATTGTTCTAGTGACAGATATATAAGAGGAGGAGTATAATATATATATAATATGTGTACTATTGAACTTTAACTTCAAATAATATATATTTATGTTAGTAGTACCTACTTTGGCCGCGCACTTCAGGAGGTTCATTATGAATAGAAACGATGATAACAGCATAACCTATATAGCTTACAAGGTTGCAATACTGCTTGTACTGTTGATATTGATATTTAATGCGGATACAATTGCACCACGTATATTCCTTTATAATTATGAAAATAACAACTACAGTGAATTATCATTTATGCAGGCATATATTACAACACAGATAATACTTTCTCTTTTGTCTGTTTTGGATATAGGATTGATAGTGGTTGATTATCTTAAATTAAAGAAATAGGATAGGTTTTACCCTATCCATACCTGTCCGGAATTTCCGGGGATATTTACATGCATATTCCCGTCGAAATTCCTTTTTTCTCCTGAAAAGATTTCTGTAAATTCACCGCTGATATTTAAATGAACATCTGCATTATTGTCATCATTATTTACTATGGCAACAAGTCTTTTATCTCCATATTCTCTTAAAAATGCATACTGTCTGTTTGTAAGTAAAAGTTCTCTATAGCCTGCCTCTCCAACCCATAGGTTTGAAATTCTCATATTTCCCAAGGCTGCAATAAGTTTTGTATTTTCATTTGATTCCAAGGCGGTATTATAATCCTCAAAATTTAACTCTGGTCTAAGTATATCATCTGCATAAGGTTTCTTCTCTCCCTCAATGGCAAACTCGGAACCGTAGTATATTGAAGGTTTACCCGGCAATGTGTATAAAAGCACATGTACAGGTGCAAAATGCTTCTTATTATTCAGCTTTGTATAGATTCTTGCCACATCATGATTGTCCACAAAGTTATAAAAAGCATTGGCGATATGCATTCCCATATCTGCACAGCGCTTTACGGTATGCGCTATCTCAAAGTAATTGTGATCATTGTGTCCTGAGTAAAGAGCCTTGTGCAGCCAATAATTGGTTACCGACTGAAGCATATTTTCATTTACCCATCTGGTATAATCTCCGTGAATCACTTCACCCATAAGCCAGAAATCCTGCTTGCAGGAATCCGTCACAGACCTAAGCTCGCTCATAAAGGTAAAGTCAAGTACATCAGCCGCATCCAGTCTTATACCGTCTATATTAAATTCGCTTATCCAAAATCTTACCACACCCATCATATACTCTCTGACTGCAGGATTTTGATGATTAAGATTTATAAGAGTACCGTGCCCGTCCCAGCTGTCATAATACAATCCGTCATTATAATCATTGTTCCAATCAAAATGCAGATTTTTAAACCAGTCCTTGTATGCACTGTTTTCTCTTCTCTCTTTTACATCCTTAAATGCAAAGAACTCTCTGCCTACATGATTGAATACACCGTCTACTACAACTTTTATATCATTTTCATGACAGGTATTTATAAAAGCCTTTAAGTCCTCATTGTCCCCAAGTCTTGAATCAAGCTTTTTATAATCAACAGTCTCATAACCATGGCCTACGGACTCAAATAGCGGCCCAATATATATCGCATTGCAGCCAAGCTTTTTTATATGACCTATCCAAGGCAAAAGCTTATTTAATCTGTGCTCACTTATTTCAAATGAATTTGTTCTCGGTGCTCCTGTCATTCCGATAGGATAAATATGATAAAACACCGCACTATCATACCACTTCATAGTATCTCCTTAAAAACAAGGCTTTTAAATCCACGAATCCATTCGTGAATTAAAAGCCCCTATACTTAACTTTATATTTTATCTTTATAAACTTTCAAAATATTATCCATTTTGGATTTCATATTCTCAAGTACCATATCAAACAAGGTAATCGCAACCATGCTTTCTACCACCACTACAGCTCTTGGAACTATAACAGGGTCATGTCTGCCCTTTATCTCAAGCTCCACCTCTTCATTTATCGCATTCACAGTTTCCTGCTTTCTTGCAATAGAAGGTGTAGGCTTTACTGCCGCATTGATAATTATAGGAGAACCGTCACTGATTCCTCCAAGTATACCGCCTGACATATTTGTCTTTTTTCTGATATGAAGTCCGGTATCATCCTCATCTACAAAGAAAGGATCATTATTTTGTGAGCCCTTCATAGTACTTACATGAAAACCTGCACCGAACTCCACTCCCTTTATAGCACCTATACTCATAACAGCTGCAGAAAGTCTTGCATCAAGCTTATCAAATACAGGTTCTCCAAGTCCCGGCATTACACCTGTAGCTATACAGCCTATGATACCGCCCAAAGAATCTTTCTCTTCCTTGGCTCTTTTTATAAGCTCTATTGCCTGAGCGGCAGCTTCATTATCCGGCATATATACATCATTTTCACTGCACTCTTCAAGATTAAAGTTTTCGGCATATACATTTCCGATGCTTTGAGTAAATGCCTGTACCTTGATACCCAGCATTTCAAGTGCCTTTATGGCTATGGCACCTCCTATTACTCTGCCTATTGTTTCTCTGCCCGAGCTTCTTCCTCCACCACGGTAATCTCTGAAGCCGTACTTTGAATCAAATGAAAAGTCTGCATGTCCCGGTCTGTAAGTAATGGCCAGTTCATCGTAGTCCTGTGATCTTTGAGACTGATTTTCAAGCATCACCATAATAGGTGTACCTGTTGTTTTACCGCCAAATACTCCGGAATAAATACGACATTTATCGCTTTCATTTCTGGATGTTGTAACGGTACTCTGTCCCGGTTTTCTTCTGTCCAGAAACTTTTGGATATCCTCTTCACTCAGTTCTATACCTGCCGGCACACCGTCCACTATAGCGCCCAAAGCTACACCATGAGACTCTCCAAAAGTTGTAACTACAAAGCTTTTTCCAAAACTTGAACCTGCCATTATACCTCCACTATGACACAGCAATTAGGCTGATTAACTTTTATTATATTTGAGCACATCACAATCAGACCTGTTGAATAATCTATCTTAAAGAATGTAATACTTCCGCTCTCATGATTTATGGATGCAATATGATGATTATCAGGGAAAATTGCCACATCCTTCGGATACTCACCGCTTATTGGAAGACACATTTTTTCTTTTAAAAGTCCTGTCTCGGCATCTCTCTCATACAGACATACCGAATTGTCACCTGCATTTGTTGTAAACAGGAATTTCTCATCGGCATTAAGTGTCAATGTGGTTGCGGCTGTAAGTTCCGATAGCTTATTGCTTCCTGTTGTAGGAACTGTTTGAATCTTCTCAATCTGAGGCATTCTGCAACCCGGCTTAGCTTCATAAGTAAATACATCCACCACATTTTTCATCTCATACATCAGGTATAGAAATTTTCCGTCTCTCGAGAATTCAAAAAATCTCGGTGCGGAATTTATATCGCATGGAATCATATCGACAAGTGAGAGTCTCTCATCTTTATTGTCAAAATGATATATTTTCACCTGATCTATTCCAAGGTCGGCAGCCATAACAAAATGTCCGTCAGGAGTTGTTCTTGTACAGCTTACATGAGGTCTGAAATTTCTCTCCGCTATGGAACCGAGTCCTTTGTGATAAACTTCATCCACTATCTTTCCCACACTTCCGTCCTTATGGAGCTTTAAAACCGTGATTTTTCCGTCATGATATCCGGATACAAATATAAATTTATCATTTACATCTGTTGAAAGATGACAACCTCTCATTCCGTTTATCTTTACAGAGTTTAATCTTTCAAGACCTCCGTCAGGCAGAATTCTGAATGAAACGATTCCTTCATCGGCAATTGAATACAATGTCTTCTGGTCTCTTGATTTGATGACATAGGAAGAGTTGTCTACATCCACTTCATCTTTTTTGACAAAACATCCCTTCTCAGTATCCACATCATATATTGTAATTCCCTTTGCTTTTCCTGTATATGAATAAGATCCCACATAGGCAACATATTTTCCGCTCATAAACATACTCCTTTAAATTATATAGCTCAATTCTATCATAAAATCCATATTTTTTGAACTTATTTACTCAAAATAATCTTGTATTCAAAAAATATTTTGACACCTTTCGGGATTTAAATTACCCAATCAAAATTGTTGGAAAGCTCATACGGTGTGTTCTGATATACATAGAAATTCAGCCAGTTTCCGTATAATGTATTGGAAAAATTTCTCCAGCTTAATACAGGTCTTGAAAAAGGATCATTGTCACTGAAATAGTTCTTCGGCAATGAAGGATTCAAACCCTTGGCCACATCTCTGTGATACTCATTGCTGAGAGTCATTCTGTCATACTCGGGATGTCCCTGTATAAAAACTTGAGATCCGCTGCCATACTCATTAAGCACAAGGAGTACTCCGGCTTCGTCAGACTTGGCCAAAACCTGAAGCTCAGGATGTTTTAATACATCTTCCAATTTAACTTCCGTATTTCTCGAATGTGGGCAGTTTACAAAATCATCCATGCTTCTGACCAAAGGAACTTTTTTCTTTAAAATCTCATGGACGAACACTCCTGCCAGCTTTTCTTTTCTCTCATATTTGGGTATTCCGAAATGATAATAAAGACCTGCCTGTGCCGCCCAGCAAATATGCAGAGTGGATGTTACATGAGTCTTTGACCATTCCATTATTTCACAAAGCTCACTCCAATAATTCACCTTGTCGTAATCCATAAGTTCCACAGGCGCACCGGTAATTATCATACCGTCATATTTATCATTCTTTATATCTTCAAAAAATGTATAAAATTTATTCAGATGACTCTGACTTGTATTCTTTGAATGATGACTCTTCATCATCAAAAATGAACAGTCCACCTGCAAAGGAGTATTTGACAATGCTCTGAGAATCTGTGTCTCGGTATCCTCCTTTATAGGCATCAGATTAAGTATCAATATCTGCAATGGACGAATATCCTGAGCTATAGCCCTCTCCTCATCCATTACAAATATATTCTCAGATTCAAGTATTGCTTTTGCAGGTAGTCCTTTTTGTATTTTTATCGGCATAGTACCTCTTTTCCGGTAGACAAAGCTGTCTACAAATAAACATATTATCCTTCTAAAAGTTTTAAGAAGTCCTCTTCTGAGATTATCTCAACACCCAGCTCTTTAGCCTTTTTATTTTTAGAAGAATTTGATGCGGTATCATTATTTATCAAGAAGTTTGTCTTGCTTGATACACTTCCCGATACCTTTCCTCCATTCTTTTCTATAAGCTCTTTCAATTCATTTCTGTTTGTAAAATGTTCAAGTGAGCCTGTGATTACAAAAACTTTTCCGGCAAATGAATCACTTCCGGCAGACTCTTCCGCTTCAAATATGAGAATCTCTCTAAGGCTCTTTACATTTTCTATATTCTTAGAATCCTTAAAGAACTCAACTATGGAATTTGCCAACACTTCACCGATTCCCTCTATTTCAAGCAGCTCATCTTTTCCTGCAGTAATGATTTTGTCGATATCATTGTCGAAATACTTTGCAATCATCTTGGCATTGGCACTTCCTATTCCGTTTATTCCAAGTGAATATAAAAATCTTGCCACATTTGTATGTTTTGCCTCTTCAAGTGCCGCCATAAGCTTCTCATAGCTCCTCTTTCCAAAGCCCTCCATATTTATAATCTCATCTTTATATCTGTCAAGCTTAAATATATCACTGTCATTTTTTATAAAGCCCTTTGAGAGGAATTTCTCCAATGTCGACTCTGAAAGTCCGTCAATATTTAATGCATCTCTGGACGCCATAAGAGCATACTGCTTTATATGCTTTATCTGACAGTCCGGATTTGTACATAAAAGTACCTTGGACTCATTGTCCTGCTTTATACTTGCATGGCTTCCACACGCAGGGCAGGTATCGGGAACTTTTTCAGTATTTGATTTTGTAAGATTCTCATATACCTGTGGAATTATCATATTAGCCTTATAGACAGATATTTCATCACCGACTCCAAGCATCAAATCTTCAAAAATACTTACATTGTGAAGACTTGCTCTTGAAACGGTAGTTCCCTCAAGTTCTACAGGCTCAAATACAGCCACAGGGTTTATAAGCCCCGTTCTTGACGGACTCCACTCTATATATTTAAGTTTTGTTATCTGTCTTTCATCACTCCATTTAAATGCCATAGCATTTCTCGGGAATTTTGAAGTACTTCCAAGTCTTTCTCCAAGTGCGATATCATCAAGTAAAAGCACCAATCCGTCTGAAGGAATATCATTGCTCTCTATCTTTGACTCAAACTCGGCTATATCATCTGCAATGCTTTTGCTGTCTGTGAATTTATATTCCACTACATCAAAGCCTTCACTTTTTACCCATTCAAATTGCTTTGCCTTTGAGTTTTCAAAGTCTATGCCGTCGGCTTTTACCACATTGAAAATATTACAATATACCATCCTTGACTTTGTAACGGCAGGATTAAGCTGTCTTACAGAACCCGAGCAAAGATTTCTCGGATTCTTATACTTGGCAGCTGCATCCTCTATGGCATCATTTATTCTCTTAAAGTCGGAATATTTTATAATCGCCTCACCTCTAAGTATCAACTCACCCTTAAACTCTATCTTTAGAGGTATATTTTGGAAATTTTTGGCATTATTTGTAATGACCTCTCCTATAGTTCCGTTACCTCTTGTAACGGCCTCCGCCAGTTCACCGTCTCTGTAGGTCAATACTATAGTAAGTCCGTCCATTTTCCATGAAAGTAATGCTTTATTATCACCAAGCCATTCTCTAAGATCTTCCACACTTTTAGTCTTATCCAGTGAAAGCATAGGGCTTTCATGGGCTTTCTTTGGAAGTTCACCTGCTATTTCATAGCCTACATTCTGAGTAGGTGAATTAGATAAAACCACATTTGTTTCTTTTTCCAATTCTAAAAGCTCATCATAGAGTTTGTCATATTCTATATTGGGCATTATCTCAACTGCATCCACATAGTAGCTTTTTGCAGCCTTATTAAGTATTTCAACCAGTTCCTTAATTCTCTTTTTCTTATCCATTTTCCCTTATCCCAAGTTCCTTGTATAATTTCTTTACTTCCTCATCACTTAGGTTTCTGTAATCACCTACTGCAAGTCCGTCAAGCTTTATATTTACTATTCTTACTCTGTTCAGCTTTTGAACTTTCATCCCACAGGCAAGACACATTCGTCTTATCTGCCTGTTTAACCCTTGAGTCAAAACGATACTGAAAGTATTTTTATTCAGCTTTTTTACCTTACATTTTCTTGTCTTAGTCTTTAACTCATACAGATATATACCGTTTGCCATTTTATTTATAAAGGCATCATCTATATCCTTATTTACTTTTACTATATATTCTTTTTCGTGATAGTTTGCAGCTCTTAAAAGGGAATTTGTAAGACTACCCTGATTTGTCAGAAGCAATAATCCGCTTGAATCCTTATCAAGTCTTCCTACAGGATATATTCTCTCCTTCATTCCTATATAGTCCACTACATTCATTGCACCGTCATTATCCGATGTGGTGCATACCAGTCCCTCAGGCTTGTTGAATGCTATTATTATAGGCTTTATCTTCTCTACATCCTTGCCCATACCTATATATCTGCCGTCAAAGCTTACAAGGTCCTCATCACCCACTGTAGCTCCAAGCTCT
The DNA here is from genome assembly GCF_000512995.1 of Lachnoanaerobaculum sp. MSX33. NCBI lineage: Bacteria > Bacillati > Bacillota > Clostridia > Lachnospirales > Lachnospiraceae > Lachnoanaerobaculum > Lachnoanaerobaculum sp. MSX33. Next base: position 19,157 of record NZ_AZXX01000084.1, read on the forward strand.
ACCACCTGTCCGTTTATCATAACTCTGCCGGCTTCTATAGCTTTGTCCGCTTCTCTTCTGGAACAGACACCTATACTTGCCAGAAATTTATTTAGTCGCATTCTTTACTCTCTTTCTTCCAACTGTTATACACACTATAGAAACTACAAAACAGAGTCCTGCCAATAATTGTGATACGGCGATATTGGTATTCGGCAAAAGCAGGCTGTCTGTTCTAAGACTCTCTATTATCATTCTTCCAAGACCGTATCCTCCAAGATAGATAAAGAATACCTCTCCGTCAAATTTCTTTCTCTTTCTGTACCACAACATAAAAGCAAGTACCATCAAGTTCCAGCAGCTCTCATACAGGAAAGTAGGGTGAACCTGAATATACTTTATTCCGTCAATCTCCGTTACATGGTTTAATACATCATCATTTAACATTCCGGCACCTACTATATCAAGCTTATATCTTAGTGCAAAAAGTGAATCTGTATATCCTCCAAATGCCTCGGCATTGAAAAAATTCCCCCATCTTCCTATAGCCTGTCCGAGTATAAGTCCCAATACTCCGGTATCGGCCATTGAAAAAAACGACTGTTTTTTTACTTTGCAGTATACTGTCAGTGTAATTACTGCAGCTATTACGCCACCGTATATGGCAAGTCCTCCACCACGAAGATTTAATATTTGAATCAAGTCATTTTTATACATATCCCACTCAAATACTACATAGTAGATTCTTGCACCTATTATTGAAAAAACTATCGCATACATGGCAAAATCCAAATATATATCAGGATTTTGTCCTCTTCTTTTTGCATCTGCACAGGCAATATTTATTCCTGCAAGCATTCCAAGCCCTATTATTATTCCATAAAAAGCAATACTGAACCCAAATACATCAATATGATTTACCAAATGTTTTATATAAATCCCTAAATGTGGAAAAGCAACGTCCATCATAACCTCCTAAGTATTTTTATATCTTCATAGTATAGCATATTAGAAGGGATATAGCACTGCGAAAATTGGTATAAAATATATTAATGAAATAGTTTCGATTTAAGGCTTTACAAAAAACACCCTATGTTTTTACATAGAGTGCCTGCTGCTGTAATTCTAATAGATATTAGAATTACTGATCTTTCTTATCTTTACCATATTTTATTATTACTATATTAACAAATATTCTACATACCACATGTATTATCCAAAACATTCTAAATGCATCGCCGGTTACAAGTTCTTTTAGAGTCCATCCCTGCTTTATAAAATACATAAAAAACAACATTTGTACAACCAAAATTACAAATACATACAATAACTCTCTTATAATTATCTTCATAGAATGATTTCCTTCTCTGATATTAAGATTTTACAATACCTTAATACTACCCCGAAATATTATTTTTAGAAATAAATTGTATCCTAAGTTCCATTCTCATTCCTTCAGCCAGCCTTTTCAAAAGACTTACTGTTGGATTCCTTGTACCGTTTTCTAATCTGCTTATATCAGCCTGATTTATTCCTGTTCTTTTTGACAATTCCTTTTATATTATGAAGCAACTTTACCGGTTCAGTATATCTAAAAACTTCAGATAATTATTCTAGCATCTTAAATCCCGGAAAATATCTGAATATTACTTTTGCAATTATTTTTTCTTTGTATACATATGAATGAACCCATCTTCTGGAGTCCTCGGATGCGTTCCGGTTATCACCTAAACAAAAATAAGCTCCCTCAGGAACTTCAAAATGCATATCTGCTTCCGGAATCATAGGCTCTTTTATATAATTTTCTTCAAGAGGGGTTTCGGAATTGTTCAAATACACTCCTCCATTCTTAATATCCACAATATCTCCCGGCTCACCGATAATTCTTTTTACATAGTACTTCTTCTCATCATCAGGAAACTTAAAGATTATAATATCTCCACGCTTTGGCTCATTAAAAAGATAAGTGAGTCTGAATCCGATAATTCTGTCACCTGACATTATAGTATTCTCCATAGAAGGAGTCGGCACTCTTGAATTTGCTATAATAAAAAGATTTAAGACTATTGCTATTACAGCAGCCACAACCAGTACAGATACCCAACTGAAAATTTCTTTTATGACACCAAATTTTAATTTTCTATTTATCATATTCTCCCCCAACATAAGTTTCTAATATTCGCTAAGGTCAATTTTGATTTTTGTATTTGGAGCATTTCTCTTTAGCTCAAACGGTATTCCGTAATGACTGACAGCACTTTTTAAAAACATCGTAACAGCTGATGACATATTTAAACCTAAATCATTAAACGACTATTCAGCTGAATGCCTCAATTCTTAATCTACTCTTATATTAATATTTGTTGTAGCCATATTTATTACCTCTTTATATATAGCATAGTATTATGAATTTTTATATATGTCAATACATTGTAAATCATATATCCTTCAATGTGAAAATTGGTATAAAATATGTTAAAGGAATAGTTTCAATTCGAGGCTTTACAAAAAACACCCTATGTTATCACATAGAATGTTTGCTTTTACATGATGTGATTTTAATAGCTATTGTACCTTCTTATCTTTCTTATTCTTACCATATTTTGTTTTTATTATATGAACAAATATCCTACATACCGCATATGCTCTCCAAAATATTATAAAGGCATCGTCGGATACAAGTTCTTTTAGAGTCCATCCATGTTTTATAAAATAGATAAAAACAAACATTTGCACAATTAATATCAAAAATAAGTACAATAACTCTTTTATAATTGACTTCATAGAACGATTCCCTACTCTGATATTAAGATTTTACAATACCTTAATACTATCTCGAAATATTATTTTTAGGAATAAATTGTATCCTAAGTTCTATTCCCATTCCTTCAGCCGGCCTTTTCAAAAGACTTACTGTTGGATTCCTTGTGCTGTTCTGGCATCAACGATAGCCCTTATAACATCCATTTCCGGTTGCATATCTTCGTATTCTTTTCTGAATTTTATATCTTCAAGCTGTTCATTCAACATATCATCAAATGTTCTCATTTTCCACTTATCCTTTCTCCTACCTTTTCACAATCCTAACAACTCTTCTAAAGAAGTCATAGCCCCCGTTTATATACTCACCTATCTCTTCATCCTTATTTTCAAAATATGGTGAAACCGGAAAATATCCCCAAACAGGCCCCAGTCCGCCACATATATTGCGGCCTCCGTCTCCACCTTTATATGAAAACGCTCCGTCATCATATACAATTTCTCTGCAATACGGATCATCCGCTATATAAATTCCAAAAAAATTTTCTTTCTCCAAGACATACTCTTCGTCATCATCCATAAGCTCTATATGCCTAAGCTTCATAGAAAAATCCATATTGTTGCCCCAAGGAAATATGCTTCTACAGCCCTTGCCTGCTAAATACTCCCACTCTCTTTTTGTTGGAAGAGAGTAACCGGTATATGTTATATCCTGTAAAAGCTCCTTAAATGTGGTTTCTCTATACAGCTTACCATGCCAACTTCCATTTTCTTTATATAGACAAATACTCTTATGAACTGTTATTTCAGATATACCCTTCTTTTCAGCACTTTTAATCTTTGCTTGCAATTCTTTGTTTTCTTTAAGTTCATCATCCGAAATATCCTCCCAACAGGTTTCACTGTAGTCTTTTTGTACTAACAGAGGGTGTATTAAAATAGTCTCCTCCTTACTGAAATTGTTATTAAGATAGTCTTCTATCATTGATACAAATTCATTATCTTCAAGCTTTTCTTTTATCTTCTCTGTAATAGAATCCTGACTGTCATCTTCATACTCGTCTATAAATGAGTATGCGAGATCATATAAATTTTCTTCATTGAAAATCTCAGAAGGCTTTCTACCTTTGAAGTCAATTCCCAGCTTAACACACTCTCCCGGAACGAAAACAAATTCGATACCTTCCTTTGAGCGAAACTCTGCCGTATATGTAGACTTATTAAAAACGGAAAATTCTTTAAAGCCTATTACTTCCAAATCATATGTATTCGCAATATTATTTAATAATTCCTTCTTATCGTACACGGAAAGTAGATCATACTCAGGGTTATATAATTTTTCTATTGATATATTATTCATTGATTTGGGTCTCCAATTACTTTAAGTCGACGTATATTTCTTTTGAAAATAAATCTAATATCCAAACATAATAAATGCAACACTGACCGTTATTAGTATTATCTTTAATGTAGTCATTAAGCACCACTCCATTGCAACTCCAAATTCTAATTTGTCCATCTCTATAAACTGGGATTTACCTGTAGATATTATCGTCATCTACAATTTAATTTTTATCTACGAATATAATTCAACTCGACAATTCCATTATTTGTTATCGTGTTGATTAATTTCAATTTATGTTCCGCATCATTTTGGCTAAATAATTTTATACCATTCCCTAAAATTGTCGGAATAATGGATATAAGATACTCATCAATCACATCTGAAGAAATGGCTTGTTGAACTAAGTTTGCTCCTCCACATATCCAAATATCTTTTCCTTCAACCCATTTTAATTTCTTGATCAATTCCTCCAAATTATCACTTGTAAAAATGATCTTATCTGAATCTTGTTGTTCTCGGTGAGTGAAAACATAAGTCAATAAATTGTCATAAACCCAATTATCAGGGGATAACTCAGTTATTATCTGATTGTAAGTATTCCAACCCATCAGAACTGTGTCTATATTTTTTATAAACTCAGAATAGGTACTTTCGTTTTCTAAACAATCTTCATGACCTTGCAGAAAAGTGACACCCCCATTTTTATCAGCAATATAGCCATCTACACTCATAGCTATAAACAGTTTTACTTTTCTCATATCTTAACCTCAACTTCTAATTTGTCCATCTCTATAAACTGGGATTGTTAAATATTCTTTTTAAACCAGTTGTCTAAAAAATCCATTTGTTCATCTGTATGAAACCAATGTTCCCCATCTCTCATTATTGTCAGATTTGCATTTATTTTATTAGCAAAATTTGTCATTGTATTTACTGATGTCATATTGTCTTTATCCGCAAAAAGAATATTAGTAGGGATATTCCAGTTAATAGGATTATTTCTAATATAGGATAAATATTCCCATGACAAAAGTTCTCCAAAGGATGTTTTAATTTCTTTTTTTAGCATAAGTTCATCTTCTGAAATATTTGCCCATTTCATCATATCTAAAATCACTCTTTCCATATCTACAATAGGAGAAAACAACATTGCCTTTTCGATAGGTTTATCTGATAAAGATATTAATGAGAAAAATGCACCTACACTATTAGCGATTAGATAGATTTTATTATATTGAGGAATAATTGAATTAAAATAATTGCTAAACTCAATTTTTGCATCCCATGGTTTATCTGATTTATAATCAAATCCAATTATATCAAAATTATCATCAAAAAATTGTTTATAATGATTAGCTTCTTCTGCATTACCACCCTTACCATGAACATATATAACAACATTTTTCATTCAAATTCCCTCTACAAATTCCTATTTGTAATATTCATTTTAAAATAATATTTGATTTCTTCATATGTTAATTTTATTTCATCATCCTTCCCTAAAAGCTCCTTGCTTTACTCTTTTAAATTATATACCTATATGTTAAAATATAACAGGTTAACCTGGAGATTTATTCAGGTTTTATTGTGAATATACTTATTCAAAGCAAAAATATTTTAAAGAAGGTTTTTATATGAAACTAGGAATCGTTGGCTTGCCGAATGTAGGCAAGAGTACATTATTTAACTCATTGACAAAGGCAGGTGCTACTGCCGCAAACTATCCTTTTGCTACCATTGATCCTAATGTAGGTGTTGTAGCGGTACCGGATGACAGATTAAAGGAACTTGGCAAATTATATAATACAAAGAAAGTTACACCTGCACTTATAGACTTCGTAGATATCGCAGGTCTTGTAAAAGGTGCCAGCAAAGGTGAAGGTCTTGGAAACCAGTTTTTATCAAATATTCGTGAATGTGATGCCATAATCCATGTGGTAAGATGTTTTGATGATTCAAATATCATCCATGTAGAAGGAAGTGTTGATCCTATCAGAGATATTGAAACTATCAACTTAGAGCTTATATTCTCCGATATTGAGATTTTGGAAAGAAGAATTGCAAAGACTAAAAAAGCTGCTATGAATGACAAAGCCTTAAAGCATGAGCTTGATATCCTTTTGGAACTCAAGGATATACTTGAAAATGACAATATGGCAAGCAGCTACACATCTTCTGATGAAGAGGACTTAGCATTCGTAAAGTCACTAGGACTTATCACATATATGCCTGTTATCTTTGCCGCAAATGTAGCTGAGGATGACCTTGCTGATGACGGTGCGTCAAATGAGTATGTGGCTAAGGTAAAAGAATATGCCGCAAAATCAAACGCAAAGGTATTTGTTGTATGTGCAGCCATCGAAGAAGAAATTTCACAGCTTGATGATGAGGAAAAAGCAGAATATCTTGATGCTCTTGGAATTTCCGTATCAGGTCTTGATAAGCTTATTGCAGCCAGCTATGATCTGCTTGGGCTTTTAAGCTATCTTACAGCCGGTGAGGATGAATGTAGAGCCTGGACTATAAAGAAAGGCACAAAGGCTCCGGGAGCGGCAGGAAAGATCCACTCAGACTTTGAGCGTGGATTTATCAAAGCTGAGGTTATCAACTATCAGGATCTTCTTGACTGTGGCTCTACATCTGCTGCCAAAGAAAAGGGGCTTGTTCGTATAGAAGGTAAAGAATATGTAGTACAGGACGGAGATGTAATACTCTTTAGATTTAATGTATAAAAAGTTTATATAAAGGGGGCTTATATGAAAAAGAATACATTACCTGTTTTTGGTGTCGGTCCTATTTATGCCGTCAGTTGTTTTCTTCTAACCGCCTTCGGGCTTTTCTTAAAAAAGAAAGGATTTCTAAATGGCGGAGATCTTCCCGGCTTAAAATCTGAAGCAATGCGTATAGGCTTTATGCTCATTTTTATCGGAGTCTCATTGTGGATATATGCTGTGATCATTCAAAGAATCAGTAAAGAGATAAGCAGCGGGCATTTGGTAACAATCGGAATATATTCCATTGTCAGAAACCCTATATACCTCGCATTTTTATGTGTGTGTACAGGTATTTTGATAACTGCACATAATGTGTACTTGCTTATAATTCCGGTAGTTTTATATATATTCTTAACTGTACTGATGAAGCTGACCGAAGAAAAGTGGTTGCTTGATAAATTCGGATCGGAATATATAGAGTATTGTAAACATGTTAACAGGGTCATACCCTGGTTTAGACATTAATATATTTATGCCATCACTTGTGATGACGGAATGGAGATTATTATGGCGTTAATGGATTTGTTTAAAAAGGCTTTTATGGGAGCAACTGACGAGGAAAATCGAAAAAACAAAGCCAGAATGAGAGAAATATTTAACAGCAGTGTTGCAAACGGTGATGATTACAAGCTGATTTATTGCCATATGGAAAACTGTACCAATGCTGTTATAGTTAAGGTTACAAGACATAGTAACTTTATTGTAGGGTACAAGGAAGGTGAAGTTGTAGTTATTCCTGTAAATGCAGAACTTACAGAATATGGGGATGCAATGGTATTTAATAAAGCAAATGAGAGTTTTACAAAGACATCTCTAGGCTTTTGTTTTGTAGGAAATTCTGAAGTTTCTCTGCAATTTGTTCCTATGACATATGAACCGGGTATAACTGCCGGTGCAAGACATTCAGTTTCAATCACTCAATCATCTGCAGAAGTGGCCGAGTTTAAAAATTTCTTTAAAAAGGGATTACAGTAATTTGTAAATGTAAGAATTATGAATAAAGAAGATATAATCACCGCACTAAAAGAAGCGGTAATACCTGATGAAGAGTATTATATTGATAATGAAATAATAGATGCAATGCTTGAGTATCCCGACCCGTTCCAATTTGTAAAACCTATCTTGGAAATAATATCACAAAACCCGAGTGTCGACTTCGGATCTCCCGGAGAATTGGTCCACTTTGTAGAAAAGTTTTATAAAAAGGGCTATGAAAAGGCACTTATTGAATCGGTAAAGAAAAATCCTACATTTCATAATATATGGATGATTCATCGTTGCTATAATGATGCAAGCTGTGCTTTTCATAATGACTTTTTATCACTGATAAATGAGATTAAAGAAAACCCTTCTACCTCTGCTGATATTATAAAGGCAATTGAAATGTTTAATTGGTAATTATTTAATAAAAAATCTTGGAGCCGGCAAACGCCGATTCCAAGATTTTTTTTATACTTTTTTACATTATTATTTTAAGAATGCGACAATATAATGTCGGTTTATATTATATAAATGTCGGTTTGAATGTCGGTTAAATGTCGCTTTAATTGTTTTATCCAACCACTATATTTATAATCTTCTTCGGAACATAAATTTCTTTTCTTATTGTTCCTTGCCGTATTTTTCTTTTGCTTCGGCTGCCTCTTTATATGTTCCCCAGGTACAGGAATGCGATTCATCGGCTCCGGTCTCACCGACGTGTACGGATATCGGCTTTTTGGTCTTTTTCACCTTTACAACGGTAAAAATCCAGCATCCCCATATTCGTCGTTCCTTCAACGTTTGCATCCGGAATCCCTCCTTTACTTCGGATTTTGTATAGCTGTCATGACTCTTGCTTATTGGAAGTTATGACTGGCCATTCCTTAAAATCGTCAATCGGAATCAGGATCCTTGTACCGATGCAGATACTCGGGTATCCCAGCTGCTTTACAAGCTCGTAAGCCTTCTGGAGTGAGATACCCATCTGCAAGGCCATTTCCTGTACGCTCATGGTTGTTTTCTCCATAGCCTTCTCTTCCTCCGTTTACGTATTATTTACGGCATTAAAAACACCACCTCCATTTCCGAGGATGGCATCCATCTGATTACTTCAGAGCAACAGGGGCGTTCTCTCCGCTTTTCATTCTGATTACGGCGTTATAAGGTGTTAGGTCCTTGTATCCGTATCCACTGCGTTTATCTAGCAGCTCCTCATGATGCTTCATCTTTCGATTTGCCCTTTGCTGCTTTCTGTCCCAGTCTTTACGTTTTTGGACAGACTACTGCTCCCTCGGTTGCGAGAAACAGCCTGTCGGTTGACATCCGCTCATACAAGAGATTGTATTGTTTGTTCTTGTATTTAACCGCATTATAGACTATAATCTTACCGAATTACATTTTTCATCAGTAATACTATCGGTAAGAAAAGAGGTTTTCAAATGAAGCAGATACCGACTGAGTTTTATTCGCTTACGGAGATTTGCGGTGTAGGAGAAATGATATATAAGGCTTTACGCTTCCCTGAGTATGTTCCGGAGTATGACCATGCAAGGAAGGTGGATATTATCGTTCCACTCTTTACGGTGTTGCATAATCCTACGGTGGGAACGGACTATTCGATAACGTGACAGGACATACTCGCAGGGCTTTGCAACTTATATAAAAAGATAAACGCCCAGACTATTCCGAACATACGACTGAGCTTGTATGGCAATGGTGCAGAAACAACATCCATCCGTATCGCATTGATGAGTTATGTGACGAGATAGAAGCCAGAAACCTCGCGGACGTGGATTTCCTTGAAGGCCTGAAAATATTATACCACCTTTGATGTTGATGACTTCGTGGATGATGTATGTAGGCTTGGCAGGGCGTTTGAATACTATGATATCCTTACGAGCGTAAAATATAATCGGAATGTAGAAGCCGGAAGGAATCTTTACTATGAATGGAAGCACTGCGATAGTCTTGCTTTTCTTGAGCATTTCCTGCAGTACTCGGATGATGAAGAGTATCTGAAGCACTTTGACGAGGAATACGACAATCTATTTTTTAATCTGTTGGTGATGTTCCCGGACTTTAAGCTGAGATTAAAACAGGATAAGAAGACGCATAATGCGGAACTGACGGCTGAAATAAAGTCTGTATTCGATATCGCATGGTACACTTTTGCCCGTATGGTGGCAGATGTCGCGCCTCCGGCAGATGTTGATCCCGATTATGAATTCTCGCAGGGTTCAATCCTTACCTGTATGGCCTGCAGAGAATACTTTGTGCGCCATTCCAGCCACCAGAGGTACTGCAGCAACCCTAACTATCAAGCGACACGGAATAATTGCAAGGCAATGGCATATTACAAGAGGAAAAAGGCTAGCACGGAATGATTTTGTGGAAATATGTATTGCTCTTGTTGCACACCTCTACTATACTATAGTGTACTATGGGTAAAAGCATATCAATAAGTATCAAAGTAAGTGAAGATGATCTGAACAAACTTAAGCAGGCAGCACGATTGGAGGCATACGCTTCATATAGTGAGTTTATAAGACGAACTGCGTTAATAGAAGCGAATTCAATCATTAAAAGAGACAAAATGGAGGTCAATACCGGGAAACCCGAGTGAAAAATCGCTGCTTTGCGCAAAAAACGGAGGTTATGGTATATGGATGCTAAAGAACAATTAAAGGCTCTGATTGAAAAATATATAAAATATAAAAAAGAAAAGAAAGCGAAAGAATTAAGCGAAGAATCAACGAGATCTTGGATTAATGAGTTCTTGAGGATTTTTGATTGGGATGTTTTGAATATACAGCAGGTTCAACAGGAGAAAATCGTAGATGATTCCCAAAAGGAAAAACTCGGTGAAATAAGCTCCTCGCATACAAAGCCAGATTATTCCTTGATGAATGGAACTACAGTAAAAGCATATCTGGATGCAAAAAAAATCGATGTAGATATATTTAAGAACAAGGAAGCCGCATTTCAAGTAAGGTCATATGGATGGTCAGCTGGATTGCCATGCTCATTTTTGACAAATTTTGAACAATTGGTTGTTTTCGATTGCCGTTATGCGCCGCAAAAAGGCGAGGATGCAGGCATTGCAGCAACTCAGATTTCAATAGATCATTACGTTTCAAGATTTGATGAATTGAATAGTCATTTCAATCGTCTCCTTGTTTATGGAAACAACCTTCAGAAACTGTATAGTTCAGAAAAAGTAGAAGGTTCAAAAACACTGGATTCTATTTTTAACAAGCTGTTATCAGACTTCCGTTTACAATTGGCAAATGCATTATATGCAAACAATACCAATCTTCTTGACGAAGATGAATTGAACTATTATGTTCAAATAATATTAGACAGGATTGTATTTATCAGGGTTTGCGAATCAAGAAAAATTGAAAAAGAAGGCTTGCTTTTAGAATTCCTGAAAAATGATTTCTGGGATGAATTCAAAAAGTGTTGCTATGTTGATTTCTATAATCATTATGATGGGGCAATGTTTTCACGGGACGAGAAATTTGGTCAGATAATCTTGTCGAATGATGTATTTGAACCATTCATAAATAAGCTCTATTATCCGTATCCTTATAAATTTGATGTTATTCCAACCAAGGTTATAGCTAAGATATATGAAGAATTTCTTGCGTATTCGCTTCGTATAAAGAACGGAGTTGTTGTCACAGAGTTGAAGGAAGACTATGTTAAAACGAATGGAGCTATACCTACGCAAGAATTTATTGCTGATGCAATATGCAAGGAAACTGTTCAGAAGAAAGCGTACGGTAGCTACCAGGATATACTATCAACTAAGGTTCTTGATCCTTGTTGCGGATCTGGGGTATTTCTACTGTCCACATATGAGACTTTTGCAGGAATAATGATGAACCTTACTTCCAGTAGCAATAAGTGGTGTGTGATTGAGGACGGTAAGAAATATCTTACGATAACAGCCAAACAGGAAATCATGAAAAACTGTTTGTTTGGTATAGATTGTGATCCTACAGCTGTTGAAGTGACGAAAATGTCGCTTGCTCTCAAAGTTGTGGATGATACTAATGAATTGTATCTGAATGAAATAGGTGCATTTGGTGAGAAAATACTCCGCAACATTCACAATAATATTAAGATAGGAAATACTCTTGTAGACATAGATATATCTTGCAATGCAACTGAAATAAAATATATCAGACCTCTAAACATCAAAGGTTCTGCATTCAAGAAAGTATTTGATGATAAGGGTGGATTTGACTATGTTGTAGGCAATCCTCCATATGTAGAAACAAAACACTTTAAGGCAGCTTCTTTGCGCATACACGATTATCTTCATGATCACTATAAAACCTTTGAAGGAAAAGTGGATTTATCTGTTCTTTTTATTGAGCGTACCATGGGGCTTTTAAACTCAACTGGGAAATTAGGAATGATTATCCAGAGAAGATGGTTTAAAACCAATTATGGCAAAGCCGCAAGATCTTTCATAATGGAAGGCTATCATTTGCATAAGCTACTTGATATTGAAACAAATGCCTTGTTTAAGGGCAGGATTACATATGTTTCAATTATGATTCTTACGAAAGAAAAAAATACTACTGTTCAATATGATTTAATACCGGGCGATGTATTAGATGTGCAGTTATATTTTGATAATCCTGGCACCCCGGACAGTATACCTGCTGATTATTTTTTGTCGCCAGTATGGGCACCTGAACAGAAAGCTATATTTGAGATTAAGAATAAGTATGCAAAAAAGTATGGTACTGTAGGTGAAAACGAAAACATAGATGTTTGCGACGGGATTCAGGCATTATGGAAAAAGGCGTATGATATTGTTGATTATCAGGAACTTAATGGCGTGATTAGCGGGAAAAATGGGTTTGGTGATCATGTTGATATTGAAAAAGAGATGGTAAAGCCAGTAGTTTACAACAGAGAGTTTTTACCGTTAAGAGAAATTATTCCTGATACTTATAGAATATTTCCATATACGGGCAATGACTATAAAACAAAAATAAGTATTAAAAAAGTGCAGGAAAAGTACCCTCTTGCTTATAAATATTTGGAGAGAAATAAAAAACTCATTACTGATAAGGTAAGGCACAATGATGGTGAATATTGGCACACTTATACAAGAGAACATAATCATGATTCTTTTGAGAGTCCAAAAATTATTGTTCCAATGACGACAAAAGAAACCTATGCTACTTTCGTAGCGGACAAGGGATTATACATGGACAATTCAAATGTGTGGTTTTTAAACTATCGCGGTAATAATGAAATCGTAATGAAAGCGCTAACAATGATTATTAACTCTACATTGTTTTCAGTATTTGGAAAATCTGGTGCGAATCCAGCGAATAACGGTTATTATAAGTTCAATAAGCAGTTTATTGAGCCGATTCCGCTACCAAATGAAAAGATTTCTCCATCAAATAGTCTTATTATAAAGCTTGTTGGATTGTATGATGATATAAAATCACTACTGGAAGAATATGATAAGTCGAACATGGTAGACAAAAAATCCTATAGGAATATGATGGAAGCAAAATGGCAAGAGGTTGATATTTGTTGTATGGACCTTTATGAAATAGAAGATGATGAGAGAATGCTTATAAATAGGGTGGGTCGCATTGAGAGTAGAATTCCTGGAGGCGATGAAGAATGAAAAAAATGATATCATCCATTCAAACAAAGTTTCCTAAATGCTGCAATCGATCTATAGAAAAGGCATTGGTTCTTTCGTATACACGAAACAAATCAATTCGTTATTGTGATAGTGATATCATAAGTTCATTTCTTGCCGGTGATGATTCTGATTATGAATTGATTTCAGACTATATTGATGCCAATGCTTCTATAAAATATTTGGATGACCTTATTGTAGCTTTTGAGATGCTTGTAGATTCAAATGAAAAAAAGAATAAAGGGGTAGTATATACTCCTCCCATCATACGAGATTATATTTCTAATAATGTAATTGGAAATGAGAATATTCCGAAATTAATAGATCCATCCTGCGGATGCGGGGCATTCTTGATATCGTCTGTTAAAGCTATTAAGAATAAACACAATATTTCCTATACGGATCTGTTCTCTACATATATTTATGGTGCGGATATTGATGAACACAGTATAGAAAAATGCAAGGTGCTTCTCAGTCTCCTTGCATTGGAAACGGATGGAGAAATCATAAGGCATATTCCTAATTTATTTGTTTGTAATTCGTTGGAATATTTCGATACCAAGAATTATAAGCACAAGTTTGATGTTGTGATAGGTAATCCACCTTATGTAAGAGCCAAAAATATAGATATAAATGTCAAGGAATCATTGGATAAATGGGAAGTTGTTACAGGAAATGTTGATTTGTATATCCCGTTTTATCAGTTGGGAATGGAATTGCTGAAACCATGTGGAAAGCTTGGGTATATTTCTCCAAATACTTTTTTACAAAGCGTCAATGGTAGAGGGTTACGAAACTATATTAGAAACAAGAAAGCTTCTGCAAGGATTATCAATTTTAAAGGTGAACAGCGATTCCAAGGAATAACAAGCTACACATGTATTGTTTTGCTTGGCATGGACGGTAATTCGACAATCGAATATGCCATATGCAAAGGTGATATCTTAGATGAATGTCAGTATACAAGCTATAACATCAGTACATATGTTGATAATCAAACTTGGCGCTTTGGAAACCAAGACATAGATAGGTTAATATATAAGATTGAGCATCAGCCAAATAAGTTGGATGATTACGGCATTAGAAATGGTCTTGCAACGCTATGCAATGATTTATTCTTCTTTACGAGTGACAAAGAAGATGCAAAATACTATTATCGAACATACAATGAAAAAACGTATAAGATTGAAAAGGATATTTGTATTGATGTTGCGAAGCCGAATGTAATGCGATCTGAGATTGATTTAATTAAAAAAGGTGAAAAGGCTATTTTCCCCTATGAAAAAGGAGCCATTATACCCGAAAAAAAGATGCAATCAACCTATCCAAGTACATATGGGTTTTTGAAAGAGTACAAAGAGAAGTTAGACAGCAGAGACAAGGGAAAGACAGATAATTATCCAGCATGGTATGCTTATGGTCGTGCACAAGGAATGAACAATACCGGACTTAAAGTATTGGTACCTTACATGGCTGACCGCGGCGTAGCAATTATTTCTGAAAATGAAAACCTGCTTTTTTATTGTGGTTATGCCGTATTTGCTAAAGACGAGAGGACGTTGCTACTCCTGAAGTACTTTATAGAGTCGGATGTGTTTTGGTTCTATATAAGAATGACCAGTAAACCATATTCAAAAGGATTTATGGCATTAGCTAAAAACTATATCAAAAATTTTGGAATTCCCACATTGACAGACACTGAAAAGGAATCCGTTCTAACATTACCATCAGAAGAAAGAGAACGATTTATTGCCGAACTGTACAATTTAAATTATCAAGACGTTAAGCACTATATAGAATTGGCCTCATAACAAATCATATCTTGTTAAATGGAGATAGCAGAGAAAAAGAAAACTTAATCTGCTCTCGATAAGTATTATTTTTATGCATTAAATCCATCCGCTCTGGTGATGGTCAGCACGCCATCTTTGCATTTTACAATAATCGGCATTCCGATAGGGAAGCTCAATTCTTCAAGCCATTTCCCTTTGAGCGTGATGGTAGTTGTGGGTTTATAGCGATAACCACTTTGCTTGTAAACTTTAAGTTTCCTGCTGCTTTTGTATGCCATATTGGTGTCCTCCTTGTATTCTGGATTGATGGATTTCATTTAACTGTAGATATGGCAAGTTTGCTTTTCGGAAAATAGCGGAGATTTGTAGTAGTTGCTGATTGTACAGTTTGAAGACTGTCAGTGACTATTGCCGTATTTACCGATAGACTATCTCCAACCATCATTTCATAATATATGGATGATTCATCGTTGCTATAATGATGCAAGCTGCGCTTTTCATAATGACTTTTTATCACTGATAAATGAGATTAAAGGAAACCCTTCTACATCTGCTGATATTATAAA
The DNA here is from genome assembly GCF_000512995.1 of Lachnoanaerobaculum sp. MSX33. Taxonomy (NCBI): domain Bacteria; kingdom Bacillati; phylum Bacillota; class Clostridia; order Lachnospirales; family Lachnospiraceae; genus Lachnoanaerobaculum; species Lachnoanaerobaculum sp. MSX33. The sequence goes on from NZ_AZXX01000084.1 coordinate 35,038, forward strand.
AGCAATTGAAATTTTTAATTGGTAATTATTTAATAAAAAATCTTGGAGTCTGCAAACGCTGATTCCAAGATTTTTTATACTTTTTTACATTATTATTTTAAGAATGCGACAATATAATGTCGGTTTAAGTGTCATTTTAACAAAATATCACCGTAAACCTTGTATCACTCTCACCTCCCTTTTTTAAAAAAATCTAATATCTTATCTTCATTTCCACGAATTATAATCTTCTTGTTCCCATTTTTTGAGAGTAAATATGCCGTGTTACAAACTTTAAATATCAGCTCAATATCATGTGTTATAAGGATAACCGGAGTGTTCTTTATTTTTTCTCTAATAGTATCAGCAACCAGTTTCATTCTCCTGTAATCAAGCCCTGCTGTAGGTTCATCCAAAATAACGAGTTTGGAATTTTTAAGCAATGCTATAATAACTGCCAGCCTTTGTTTTTCTCCGCCTGATAAATCATGTGGATTTAGCATTCTTTTATTCCATAAATCCATTTCAACCAGGTATCTTTTAACCTCCTCCAAATATTTTCTGTCTTTTACTTTATCTTTAGGAATCAATTCTTTTTCAACAGTTTCACAAAAAAACATATTGTTGCAATTTTGCAGACTGATTGCTACATCGGATAGCCGCTCCTTTATAGAACGGCTGTATGAAGCCTTTCCTTTTTTTAATGGTATAATACCTGAAAGCTGTTTGGCAAGTGTTGTCTTTCCTATCCCGTTATCACCTATTAAAGCCATACATTCCCCGATGTTTAGAGTAAAATTAACCGCCTCCTTTAGACTATAGCCTTTATTACTTATATATACATCTTCAATTCTTATCATTTGATTATCATCAGGATATTCCATAACGGATTTTAAATTATTATTGTTAAAAGACCTGAGTTCATTTTTTTGTTCCAAATCTGATGTTAAATCTTTTGATGTGAAAATCCCCTCAATCTTTCCTTCTTTAAGAACTATCATTCTGTCTATTAACTGAAATAAATATGACAGTCTATGCTCCACTATAATTATAGTTTTACCGCAATCCTTCAAATGTTTTAAAATTCTTCCAAGCTCATTTGTAGATGTATAATCTAAATTTGCCGAAGGCTCATCCAATAAAATAATCTCACTGTCAAATACCAATGTAGAAGCTATGGCTACTTTTTGCTTTTGTCCTCCGGAAAGTTCTCTTACTTTTCTTGTTTTTAAATCAGAAATCCCTATTTCCTGTAGAGAATTTTGAACCTGTCTGCGTAGCAGATTGCGTTCCATTCCCATATTCTCTCCGATAAGAGCCACTTCATTTTCAACATCCTTTGAAAAAAACTGATCATTCGGATTTTGAAATACATTCCCTACATACTTTGCGATTTCTCCGGCTTTGTAGTCTGAAATACTCTTCTCCAAAATACTTATTTGTCCTATTATATTCCCCTCATATAATGCGGGAATCAATCCGTTTAACAGCCTTAATAAACTCGTCTTACCGCATCCTGACAATCCTGTAATAACAATAAATTCACCTTTATTTACAGAAAAAGTGATATCCTTTAGAATAGTTTCCTTACTATATGAAAACTTCTTTATATCAACATTTATAATTTTTGACATATCGTAATACCAAGTAATATAAGTCCGACTAAAATAACAGCATAATCTCTCCATGTGAAAGAGATATCCTGATAAGAAGTCTTTTTACAATCATATTCAATTCCCTTTGTAATTAAAGCACATGATAAAGTTTCACCTGTTTCAAAGGCTTTGTAAATCATAGGAACAAGATAGACTTCCAAACTGTGAATCGGTCTGAAAACAGTTATTTCAATATTCCTGGCTTTTAATCCCTCCCTTATTTCTGATAAATATTCTCGGTATTCCGGAATAAAGCGAAAAAAGATACCCACTCCGATACATAAAGAATTCGGTAAATGTATATTCTTTAAAGAGTATATCATTGTGGATGTGCTAAAATCAGACATTATACCTGCCAGTATCCATAAAGGAAACAGTTTAAGTATAATCAGTACCATTGTATACATTGCCCCAAACCATCCATACAAAAAGTATTCACTTGGAACTATATTTATTAAACCGAATAAAATAATATAAAAAGCAAACAGCTGAATTGATTTTCTTCTTTTTACAACAGCTGCCAAAAAGAAGCTGAAAATCAGCATTAGCCAATACACAGGCATTGTACAAAAAAACACAATGCTTGTATAGATTATCATAAGGATACCCACAGATATCGGTTTGATTTGTATTTCCGTCTTCATAATATTAAGATAGTATTCCCGCTCTGGTAATACTCTTATTAAAAAACTTATTATAGATATATTTGCCAAGCAATGTACCTAAAATTGAAGCTAAAAGCTCTATAAACAATATGATTACCATATTTTTAGGATTAAAGAAAATCCCTTTAACCATTTGAGCCTTTTCAACAGTGAACAGATTCGGGAAAGTTTTTACCAGTCCTTCCACACCTAGGAAAAGTATAAAAAAGAAACCGTGCAGTGCATAAATTACCTGTGAAACTACATATGATATAGCGATTCTGCCGTCATTTATATAATTATCTTTACCCCCTATACATGCCTCTCCCAAAATACCGGCTACAAGCATAATCGGAAGCATAGGAATAAATCCCATAACAGCATAAATAATACCTGATAACAGATAATAAATGAATATTGTTCCTCTTTTAGCAATTTTATGACACATAACAAAATAAACCGGAGCACATAATAAACTTCCTATTGAAACATGTACAAAAATTCCATAAGTCCCAAAGATCTGTGTTATCATTCCTGATAACAAGCTGACAACAAAACCCACCACTCCAAGCAAACTTACTACAATAATATCTTTTAATTTCATTTATTTCTCCCCCTTCTTCTAAAAGATATATTTTTTAAATTAATGTTAGCACTGCCTAACTATACTGTCAAGAAATGATTTTTACAATACAAAAAGAAGCCGTCATTTCCCCGACGGCTTCTTTTAATTTTATCCGACAACTATATTTATAATCTTCTTCGGAACATAAATTTCTTTTCTTATTGTTCCCTCAAGCTTTCCGGCTTCCGATAAAGCCTTCTTACCTGCCTCTATAGCATCTTCCTTGCTTACATTGGCATCAAGCTCAATAACAAGCTTTGTCTTTCCGTTTATCTGAACAGGAACCTCTATTGTATCCACTTCCTTATGGCTCTCATCAAATGTAGGCCACTCAGCATGGAATACCGAGCCTTTTCCACCAAGCTCTTCCCAAAGCTCCTCACCTATATGAGGTGCAAACGGTGCAAGCAATATAGTAAATGCCTTTAAAGTTTCTTTATCCACACCGTTCTTTTTGCTAAGCTCATTAAGCTTATTATTGTACTCCATAAAGCCTGCAATAACTGTATTTAAGCTGAATGCATTAAATCTTTGCTCAATATCCGAGATAAGATTTGCACGTACTCTTAAAAGTTCTCTGTCAGCCTCTACATTCTTATCCTTATTGTCCATTACAAGCTTATAGAACTTATTTAAAAATCTTGATACACCCTCGATACCTCTGTCATCCCAGTCAGCATCAAGCTCAGGCGGACCTACGAAAAGCTCATACATTCTAAGAGCATCACAGCCATAATCACGAACAAGATCATCCGGTGAAACTACATTTCCCTTACTCTTGCTCATCTTCTGTCCGTCACTGCCGTTTATCATACCCTGATTGAAAAGCTTTGTGAAAGGCTCATCAAAATCAACCACACCTATATCATTTAAGAACTTGGTATAGAATCTTGAATAAAGAAGATGAAGTACGGCATGCTCAACGCCACCGATATACATATCTACAGGAAGGTATTTATCCGCCATCTCCTTGCTTACAAGCTCATTATCATTGTGAGGATCCACATATCTTAAGAAATACCAGCTTGAACCTGCCCACTGAGGCATGGTATTTGTCTCACGCTTTGCAGCTGCACCACATACAGGACATGTTGTATTTACCCACTCATCAATAGCTGCAAGCGGTGACTCACCGGTTCCGGTAGGCTGATAGCTCTCAACCTTAGGAAGCTCTAAAGGAAGCTGATCCTCAGGCACAGGTACATTTCCACAATGCGGACAATGTATTATCGGAATAGGCTCTCCCCAGTAACGCTGTCTTGAGAATACCCAGTCACGAAGCTTGTAGTTTGTAGTCTTCTTACCATAACCCTTCTCCTCTATCATCTGCGGAGCTTCAAGCTTTAACTTGGCACTTTCCATACCGTTCCAGTCGCCTGAATTTATCATTGTTCCTACAGCATCTGTGTAGGCTTCTGTCATGTTTTCAATTTCTTTACCGTCTTTTGCTATAACCTGAACTATAGGAAGATCAAATTTCTTTGCAAACTCAAAGTCTCTGTCATCATGTGCAGGTACACACATAATAGCTCCTGTACCATAGTCGGCCAAAACATAGTCCGAAAGCCAGATAGGTGTCTTTGCTCCGTTTAAAGGATTGATTGCGTAAGAGCCTGTAAATACACCTGTCTTTTCCTTTGACTGCATTCTGTCTACATTTGACTTCATAGAGCTGTCAAAGATATACTTCTCTACCGCCTCTCTTGTCTCATCTGTAGCCAGAGTTTTTGCAAGCTCATGCTCAGGTGAAAGTACCATAAAAGTAGCACCGTAAAGAGTATCAGGTCTTGTAGTATAAACAACTATATTCTCATCTCTTCCGTCTACTTTGAAGTTTACCTCTGCACCGTAGCTCTTTCCGATCCAGTCCGACTGCATCTTTTTAACCTTCTCAGGCCAGTCAAGCTTGTCAAGATCATTAAGAAGTCTGTCTGCATATGCTGTTATCTTTAACATCCACTGACGAAGATTCTTCTTTGTAACAGGAGTTCCACATCTCTCACATTTTCCGTCTACTACCTCTTCGTTTGCAAGACCTGTCTTACATGAAGGACACCAGTTGATAGGGAATTCTTTCTCATAGGCAAGGCCTTTTTTGAACATCTGAACAAATATCCACTGTGTCCACTTATAGAAGTTAGGATCTGTAGTATTTACTTCTCTGTCCCAATCATAAAGTGCCGCAATTTCATTTATCTGTCTTTTGATATTAGCTACATTTTCTGCTGTAGACTTAGCAGGATGAACTCCCATCTTTATTGCATAGTTCTCTGCAGGAAGACCGAATGCATCCCAACCCATAGGATGTATTACATAATTACCCTTCAGCACCTGATATCTGCTCCATACATCAGATATTACATATCCTCTCCAGTGTCCTACATGAAGTCCTGAACCTGAAGGATATGGGAACATATCCAAGCAATAGTACTTTGGCTTTTTTCCATCATCAACATTTACAGGGTTTGCTTCCCAGTTTTTCTTCCATTTCTTCTCTATTGCACTATGATTATAATGTGCCATAATCTCTTCCTTTCGCTACCGGTTTAAAGTTGATTAGAGCTTCCCTCCACAAAAGTGAAGTTAAAGCTCTACTCAAAATAAGTTAAATTTTAAAATCTGAATTTGTCCTCAAAATAAGCCTTAAGCTCTGCTATCGGGATTCTTACCTGCTCCATACTGTCTCTATCTCTTACAGTTACAGCATTGTCATTCTCAGAGTCAAAGTCATATGTAATACAGAATGGTGTGCCTATTTCATCCTGTCTACGATATCTCTTACCGATATTTCCTCTGTCATCAAACTCTACATTGTAATACTTTGATAATTCTTCAGATATCTTAAGAGCACCCTCATTAAGCTTCTTTGAAAGCGGCAAAATACCGATCTTAACAGGAGCAAGTGCAGGATGGAAGTGAAGAACTGTTCTTCTATCTCCTCCCTCAAGAGTCTCTTCATCATATGCCGCACAAAGGAATGCTAAAGTAACTCTGTCTGCACCAAGTGAAGGCTCTACTACATATGGAATGTATCTCTCACTTGTCTCATCATCAAAATATGTAAGATCCTGTCCTGAAACTTCCTGATGACGACCAAGGTCATAATCAGTTCTGTCTGCGATTCCCCAAAGCTCACCCCAGCCGAACGGGAATAGGAATTCTATATCTGTTGTAGCATTTGAATAGAAACTAAGCTCCTCTTTGTCATGATCTCTAAGTCTCATCTGATCCTCTTTGATACCGAGAGCTATAAGCCAGTCTCTACAGAAACCTCTCCAATACTCAAACCACTCAAGGTCTGTACCCGGCTTGCAGAAGAACTCAAGCTCCATCTGCTCAAACTCTCTTGTTCTGAATGTGAAGTTACCCGGAGTGATCTCATTTCTGAATGACTTACCGATCTGTCCTATACCGAAAGGTACTTTCTTTCTTGAAGTTCTTTGTACATTCTTAAAGTTTACAAAAATACCCTGTGCCGTCTCGGGTCTTAAATAAACCACATTTTTAGCATCCTCTGTTACGCCCTGGAAGGTCTTGAACATAAGGTTGAACTGACGGATATCTGTAAAATTGTGCTTACCACAGGTTGGACAAGCTATTTCATGCTCATCAATGTACTTTTTCATCTCATCATTTGACCATGCATCCACGCTACCGTCTATAGTAACATTATTTTCCTGCATATAGTCTTCAATGATCTTGTCCGCTCTAAATCTCTCATGACATTCCTTGCAGTCCATAAGAGGATCTGAGAAGCTTCCCAAATGTCCTGATGCTATCCATGTCTGTGGATTCATCAAAATGGCACAGTCAACACCTACATTGTATGGTGACTCCTTTATAAACTTCTGCCACCAGGCAGCTTTAACATTATTCTTTAATTCAACACCCAAGTTACCATAGTCCCAGGTATTTGCAAGACCGCCGTATATCTCTGAACCCGGATATACAAATCCTCTTGATTTAGCCAATGCTATGATTTTTTCCATGCTATATTCCATGAATTTCTCCTTTATTTAAATATAATATAATTAAAGCCATCTACCTTGGCAGTATTATCATCAAACTCGATATCATTTGATACATAGGTGATCTTCCCCTCTGTATACACATCGGCCTTACCGTCTATTAGCGCAATATAATTGCCTTTGATCCCCTCAGGTATCTCTATTGAATCCATCTTTGATACATCAATATCTTTAAGATTGTATACCTCTACAGAATTCAAATCAAAGCTGTTGTCTTGAGTAAACTTTGCAAACTCTTTCATACATTCAAATGAGCTGTATGAAAATACCAGTTTTGCCACATTCTTTTTTATTGCGGCATCTTCAAGTTTTACCTGATTATTTGCATTTAACTTATTAAAGTCTTCTATCTCTGCGTTGGCAAAGCTTTCAAGCTCATCGCTCTTCGCTTCCGTATCTATTTCTTCAACCAAGGCGGACTTTAGTGTGCCGTCCCCGGATATAAATATAGAGCTTTGATCAGGATGGTATGAATATGACTTGTTTCCACCACAGCCTGTCAAAAATAACAGCAACGCTGCAGCCGCCAAATATCCCTTTTTCATGAGCACTCCTCTTCTATATAAATTTATCCGCCCAAAAGCAGTATAACAATTAAACTATGTCAGAATATTCAAATTTTTATTAAGACACTAGAAACAAGTATGCCACAAAAACGGCTCATTTTCAAGGTAGGAGAGATTTTTTATTAACTATTTAAAGCTGCTTTATAAGATTTACCATCTCTATTGCAGACAATGCACAATCATATCCTTTGTTTCCGGCCTTGCTGCCTGCACGTGCAATCGCCTGCTCTATATTCTCAGTAGTGATAATTCCAAATAATACCGGAACTCCTGTTGCAAGCTCAACCTGTGCGATTCCTTTCGCAGATTCATTGCATACCAAATCATAGTGAGAAGTATCTCCACGAATAACTGCGCCTACACAAATGATTGCATCATACTTTTTTGAAACAGCCATTTTTTGTGCCGTTATAGGAATCTCGAAAGCGCCCGGTACCCATGCCGCCGTGATATTCTCTTCTTTAACTCCATGCCTTATAAGGCCGTCAACTGCCCCTCCTAAAAGCTTATTCACAATAATCTCATTGAATCTTGCCGCTACAATACCTACTCTCATTCCCTCAGGTGCTACCAGTTTTCCTTCTACCAAATTGATGTTCTTCATTTTTTTCTCCTTAATAATCAAAATTTTATAAATTTATTTCTTTAAAAATATGTCCCATTTTTTCCTGTTTTGTCTTCATATATTTTATATCGTACTTCTGAGGCCTGATCTCAAGCGGAACTCTTTCTTTGATTTTGATTCCGAATCCGCTAAGTCCGTATACTTTCTCAGGGTTGTTGGTCAAAAGTCTCAAAGACTTTACACCGAGATCTGATAAGATTTGAGCCCCTACCCAATATTCTCTAAGATCCGGGGCAAATCCAAGCTTTACATTGGCCTCTACGGTATCATAACCCTGTTCTTGAAGCGCATATGCCTTTATTTTATTTATCAGGCCAATGCCTCTGCCTTCCTGTCTCATATAAAGAATAATACCTCTGCCCTCAGCTTCCACACGCTTCATAGCTGTCTGAAGCTGCAAACCGCAGTCACATCTTAGAGAACCGAATGCATCCCCTGTCAAACACTCCGAATGTACCCTGCAAAGCACATCTTCTCCGTCTCCTATATCACCTTTTACCAGTGCAATATGATGTTCTCCGGTAATGTCGTTTATATATCCGTGCATTTTAAAATCACCATACTGAGTCGGAAGGTCGGCAACCGCCTCTTCTTTTACATGTTTTTCATGTATTCTTATATAATCCTGTAAATCTCTGATTGTGATAAATGTAAGATTATGTTTTTTTGCCATATCCCAAAGTTCCGGCGTACGCATCATATTTCCGTCTTCCTTCATTACCTCACAACATACACCGCATTCTTTCAAACCGGCAAGTCTCATAAGATCTGTTGTAGCTTCAGTATGACCGTTACGAACCAAAACTCCTCCTCTTCTTGCAATAAGCGGAAATACATGTCCCGGTCTTCTAAAATCTGTCGGTTTTGCATTCTCATCCACACATTTCATAATAGTAAAGGCTCGCTCCGTTGCCGAAATACCTGTAGTTGTATCTACATGATCAATCACAACCGTAAATGCAGTACTGTGATTGTCGGTATTTTCTGCAACCATTGGAGGAAAGTTAAGTCTTTCGGCAATTTCTTCACTCATTGGTGTACATATAAGTCCCTTTGCATAGGTCGCCATAAAGTTAATATTTTTTTGTGTGGCAAATTCCGCCGCGCAAATCATATCGCCCTCATTCTCTCTGTCGGGATCATCCGTAACCAGAATGATTTTTCCTTCTCGCAAATCTTTAAGCGCCTCTTCAACCGTATTGTAGTTATTATTTTGTTCCATAGTATCCTCCTGTTCTAAAACCCGAATTTCTCCAAAAACTCCATTGTAATTTCAGATTCCTTTTTTTCTTTTTTATTTCCAAGTAATCTCTCTACATATTTTCCTATTACATCATTTTCAAGATTAACAATATCTCCCGGCTGTTTTGATAAAAGTGTTGTTTCTTCTCCTGTATGCGGTATTACCGATACTTTAAAACCTGTTTCATCAACTTTTGCCACCGTCAAACTTATTCCGTCAATGCAAACGGAGCCTTTTTCCACAATCAAATTCAGTATTTCATGTGGGGTTTCAATTGACACCCACACGGCATTTTCTTCACGAATCATGGAGCTGATTACCCCGATACCGTCAATATGTCCGCTCACTATATGGCCTCCGAATCTCCCATTTGCGGCCATTGCACGCTCTAGATTTACCTTACTTCCTCTCTTGCAGTTTTTAAAACTGCTTCTTCTGACAGTTTCCGCCATCACATCAGCCTTAAATCCGTCAGGAAATAAAGATGTGACCGTCAAGCACACTCCGTTCACTGCAATGCTGTCACCGATTTTCGTGCCTTCAAGTACTTTCTTTGCTTTCACTTCCAAACTTCCCGATTCCCCTCTTATATTGATATAAGCGATTTCTCCCTGTTCTTCCACTATGCCTGTAAACATTATTCCTCCCCTGCTTTTTCATACAATTTACATGTGATTTTGATATCTTCACCGATTTGACAAATATCGATATATTTCAGTCTCACAGCCTCCGAAGGAAGATTTACACCGATACCCTCTATAGGAGTTTTGCTGTTTACACCTCCGAATAATTTCGGTGCTATAAAAGCCTGTACTTCTTTTACGATTCCCGCTCTTACGGCACTTTCATTTAATGTGCCCCCACCTTCCAAAAGAATACTGTCAATACCTTCATTTCCAAGATATATCATCAGTTTTTTAAGATCTATTTGATTTCTCTCATCAGGACAATATAATGTCTCCACCCCTAAGGAATGTAATCTTTCTAATTTTTCCTGAATATTTTGTGAATCCGCATATATCACTATTGTTCTTTGATTAAAAGCGGTTTTTACAATTTGACTGTCTTCTTTGATCCTGAGCTTACTGTCACATATAATTCGTACAGGGCTTTTCTTATCCTTTACTCTGACATTTAACATCGGATCGTCTGCAAGTACCGTTCCTATCCCGACCATAATACCCATATACCTATGGCGCATATGCTGTACTTCCTCTCTTGCCTCTTTTCCGGTAATCCATTTTGATTCTCCTGTTTTTGTAGCTATCTTTCCGTCCAGGGTCATGGCATACTTCATCACCACATAGGGCATTTTGGTCCTAATATAGTGAAAGAATATGGGATTTAATTTGTCACACTCTTCTCTCAAAAAGTCCTCCTCTACACTAATCCCGGCCTCTTTTAAGATTTGTACACCTTTTCCTGACACTTTTGGATTCGGATCTTTAGAACCTATTACAACTTTTCCGATTTCGTGCTCAATGATTGCCTGTGTACATGGCGGAGTCTTACCATAGTGACAACAGGGCTCCATTGTCACATACATTGTTGCCCCTTTTGCAGATTCTTTAAGCGATGCAAAAGCATTTCTTTCCGCATGAAGCTCACCGTATTTTTTGTGATAACCTTCTCCGATTATCCTTCCATCTTTAACAATCACAGCACCTACCATGGGATTGGGATTTGTCCATCCTTCTCCTTTTTTTGCCAGACTGATTGCTCTGAGCATATATTCTTTATCAGTCAACTCTATCCCTTCTTTCTTTTTAGAGATTTGGGTATAAAAAATCCCCTGAAAATATTTCCAGGGATGGTGACAACTGTTATTTATGCCGTATAAATATATTAAAAAGGCTCTGAAATGGTTCACCATCTCAGAGCCTTGATACTACATACATTTATCTGCAAATTAACCGTATCAAAATCTTCTTTCATCCAGACTGTACTGTCGGCTCCGGAATCTCACCGGATCATGCCATAGGCTCGCGGGCTTTACCGCCGGTAGGGACTTTCACCCTGCCCTGAAGATATCTTTTTCTTAATCATAATACTTAATTTGGGGTTTGTAAAGTGTGTATTTTTGCTTTGTTAGAACCCATATCCATTTACCAATATATCCATAAATGATATTTTTGATTTTGTCATATCATCATATTGATCTTCTAAAAAAATTATCCTATCAAAATTTTTTGCGGGTTCTTCTAAAATATTACATCCACCGTTCCACAATTTTTTAATAATTTCTTGATGCTCTTCATTACCTACATCTTCAAACTCAAAAGCAGGATTTTCAATACCACACTCCACTCTTAACAGTTCTTTAAATCCGCTCTCATTAACCATTCTTATCCTTTTTATAGTATCAGGATCAAATAAACCTGCAACAACGACACACCTATAATTATCTACACTAAATGTTCCGCCACAATAATAATTTTGGGTTAATATACTTTGATTGATCTCTGACATAATCCTATCCTCTTTTTTATAGCTATATAAATAATCCACTACTCCATTAGCCATGTTCTTCATTAAATCAGCAAACTTAAAAGCTGCAACATTTAGTATATTCTCATTTGAATTTTTTTCTTTTTTATAATTTTCCAAGAAAATTTCAAGGTCTATATTACCTCTTCTCCTAAATATATCTGTTGTAATAACTTCACTATAACTCTCCTTTTTAGGTGACAGAACTACACCTCTATTATTTGCCCCAACCATCTGTTTTTCATAATTTAGGTGATAATAAGATTCATTTAAATGTGTATCATAATACAAGTTACTTATATATAATTGAGTAAATTGTATATATGACTTATCCGGTAAATCCTTGTATACATCATCTATCAAATATTTTATGCTTCCAAATAATGTGGCCAACCCCAGTAAATTATTACTCCGCCTTACAAGATAATTATAATTATTCTCATCTCCAACATCTCCATATAATAATATATCACTATTCTTTTGTAACAGTTCTATGGTTTCGCTGTATAATATGTTTATATACTCCCTTGCCCGCTTGCTGCTCAAAGTGTATATAGCCTGATATACAGGATAATTTGAAGGATTTTCAACCGGCTTTATCATAGAGTTTAATAGCTTCTCAAGATTATCACCCTCATTCTCCATGCTTAATTTTAGAATATATTCTGCTATAAATTCTTTGGTCGCTTTTTCCTTTGGAGTTTTTAAAAATACCTTATCAAAATTCTTGTTTGCAAGTTCTATAATGAATTCCTCTTCATTACATTCTTTCAAAGAAGTATATGTGTCCGATAACTCCTGTGGTGAAAATCCCAATCTTTTCATTTCATTTATTTCATTATCTGTCATTTCGGTACTCAGTGCATCATAACTGTCAAAATTATCCCCTGCCACAGAACTGTACTCTATATGTTTTGTATCAACTTCATATGCGAATTTATTATTTTTATTTTGGCAACCGCATAAAATAACCAGCATTAAACCTGCGAGGTAAAATATACTTCTTTTCATTGCTTCTCCTCCTATTATCAACTTCTAATCAAATAATATTAGCTTAAATGCCCTTTCTTACATCTAACTTTATTATACTTTTTATATAAATTATGTAAACCCGAAATACTTATTATAATTTTATTTTACTCTTTCTCTAACTATAGATTTCCCCTGTATCTTTTTCCATACAAAAAACAGGGACTTTCATCCCTGTTTTTCATTTATTTATTATCTATTATTTCAACAACTCTCCCATTGTATGCCAGCCAAGTACTGCACATTTTACTCGTGCAGGCATATGAGAGATATCTCTAAGGGCTCCGGCCTCATCAAGTTCCTCTATCTCTTCCTCGCTCGCTTCTCCCTTTATCATACGGAAGAACATATCTGAAAGTCTGATAGCTTCATCCTTTTCAAGACCTATTACCATATCAAGCATTATATCTGCTGAAGCCTGTGATATGGCACATCCGTCTCCTACGAAAGCTCCGTCTTCTATGATGCCTTCATCGTTTACTTTAAGCTTTAAAGTGATATGATCGCCACAGCTTGGATTGACACCGTCCAGTATAAGATTGGCATCTGCAAGATCATGTTTATGATAAGGTCTTAAATTATGCTCTGTCAGAATTTCATTATAAAAGGCTCTGTTCTCACTCATCGTATCCCATCTCCTTTCTTATCTCTAAAAGAGCAGCTGAAAGTGCATCTATCTCTTCCTTTGTGTTATAGAAAGAAAGACTTGCTCTTGTGGTTGAACTTATTTTTAAATGTTGTAAAAGCGGCTGTGCACAGTGATGTCCGGCTCTTACCGCAATACCCTTTGAATCAAGTATCGTTGATACATCATGCGGATGTACTCCATCCAGTATAAAGTTAATTATACCGCTATGCTTAGCAGGATCTTTTGAACCAAGTATTCTTATATACTTATTCTTTGAAAGAACCTCCATAGCATACTCACTAAGTTCTCTTTCGACACTCTCTATTTTCTCATAGCCTATGCTCTCTATATAGTCGATAGCTGCTGCAAGTCCTACAGCACCTTCCGCATTTACCGTACCTGCTTCAAATTTATGAGGTAATGGCGCAAATGTAGCTTTTTCTCTGGTAACATACTCTATCATCTCTCCACCGCTAAGGAACGGAGGCATGGCATCAAGTAATTCCTTCTTACCGTAGAGTACACCGATACCCATTGGTCCGCAAAGCTTATGACCTGAGAATGCAAAGAAGTCCGCATCCAGTGCTCTTACATCTATTTTCTTATGAGGTATGCTCTGTGCACCGTCAACCACTACTACAGCTCCCACACTATGAGCTTTTTCAATAATATACTCTATAGGTGTAGGTATTCCAAGTACATTTGATATCTGTGTACAAGCTACCAACTTTGTATTTTCATTTATTTTAGAATCTATTTCAGCCTTTGTGATCTCACCGTCTTCCTCACAGTCAAGGAATACAAGCTTGGCTCCTGTAGTTCTTGCCACCATCTGCCATGGAAGCATATTTGAATGATGTTCAAGTATACTTACAACTATCTCATCACCGGCCTTTATATTGTTCAATCCGTAGCTGTATGCCACAAGGTTTAAACTCTCTGATGCATTTCTGGTAAAGATTATCTCTTCACTTCCGGCTGCATTTATGAACTTTGCCACTTTGCTTCTGGCATTCTCATAGTCCTGCGTAGCTTCAACACTGAGCTTATATACTCCTCTTAAAGGGTTGGCATTGTGATGCTTATAAAAATCATTCATCGCATCCAGTACTGCCTGTGGTCTCTGTGATGTAGCCGCATTGTCCATGTAAATAACATCGTCGGATGCTAAAAGCGGAAAATCATTTCTGTATATACTCTTACTCATCTTCACTGCCTCCAAGATAAAGATTTACCTTTTCTTCAAGTTCAGCATTTTCAAGCTTCTTGCTGATAGCATCTATTCTGGCTCTTGCCACCATCTTTGTAACACTTTCCTTGTCCATGCCTCTTGATGTGAGGTAGAAAAGCATCTCCTCATCAAGGTTTCCTATGGAAGCACCATGTGTTCCCACTACATCTTCCTCGGCACAGAGTATTACAGGTATACTCTGATTGTGGATATTCTGACCTAAAAGAAGTACATCCTCACTCTCTTCACCGATTGCATCCTTTGCACCTCTCTTAAAGTCAATAGTACCTCTTAGAAGCTTCTTTGAATTGTCATTAAGTACTCCCGAGGTTATCATTTTGCAATTACTTGACTTTCCTATATGATCCGCCACATAGTTAAGATCTATCTGCTCCTCGGCCTTACCATAGTAGCCAAGATCTGATATAAACTCACTTCTTTTACCTACCAGACTTGCTCTGGCACCTGCAAATATCTTCTCTCCGCCAAGTAAGAGCTGTACAAGCTCGAATGAAGCGTCTTTTTCAACCTTTGCACCAATATCATTGAGTGAAATATCACTGTCTGACTGAAGTCCTACCTGGTACAATTTTACCTTTGCATCTTTCTCAGCAATAACGAATGTCTGTACCGCCAAAGCACCGGTATTCTCCTCATTTGAAGAGTAATCCATCCATACATTGGCTTCACTGCCTTCCGCCGCATAGATATATACTCTTACCTTTGACAGGCTTTCCTTATCTCTGCATATATTTATATGGCTGTTTGACTTTTCACCTGCAAGAGTATTTATAATAATATCTTCACTTTCAGAGTCACAAAGCTCTGTCATATTTGCTCCCATTCCTGTAGGAAGGGCTTTCATAGCTTCAATAATCTCTTTTGAAAGTTCAATGTTTGCATTTTCAGTTAAAACTTTTATATTTGCACTGCCTGTTTCACTTGGTATAGAAACAGCAGTCTCATTCATCTTTAGCCATCTCCAGGTAAGAACCGGTATTCTGTTTAAAGTAATATCTCTCATTAACCAATACTTCCTTTCATTTCTAATTGAATGAGATTATTCATCTCCACCGCATACTCAAGCGGCAATTCTTTGGATACATTGTCGGCAAATCCACTTACAATCATTGCCTTTGCATCTTCTTCACTGATACCTCTGTTCATCAGATAGAATACCGCATCATCACTGATTCTGCCTATTCTTGCCTCATGACCTATATCGGCATCAGCACATCTGATATCCATAGCAGGCACTGTATCCGAGCGTGATATATCATCAAGCATCAAAGACTCACATGATACTGCAGACTTTGAATTCTTTGCCTTTTCAGATACCACTACGGCATTTCTGAATGTAGATATACCGCCACCCTTTGAAATTGATTTTGTATTGATAAATGAGGATGTATCAGGTGCCGCATGTACTACCTTTGAACCTGTATCAAGATTTTGTCCTGCACCTGCGAATGTAATTCCTGTGAACTCCATTCTTGCACCTCTACCCTTTAAAATACTCATAGGATAAAGATATGATACATGTGAACCGAATGAACCTGAAACCCATTCAATTCTTCCGCCCTCTTCCACAACAGCTCTCTTTGTGTTGAGATTGTACATATTCTTTGACCAGTTCTCAATTGTTGAATATCTGAGTCTTGCATTCTTTCCTACATACAACTCCACACATCCTGCGTGAAGATTGGCTACATTATACTTCGGTGCCGAACATCCTTCGATAAAGTGAAGGTCCGCACCCTCATCTACGATAATAAGTGTATGCTCAAACTGTCCTGCACCCTTTGCATTAAGTCTGAAATATGACTGCAAAGGAATATCAAGATGAACACCCTTCGGTACATATACAAATGAACCGCCTGACCATACCGCACCATGTAATGCTGCAAACTTATGATCGTTCGGCTTTACAAGCTTCATGAAGTGCTTTTGTATCATATCTGCATATTCACCATGCATTGCACTCTCAAGATCCGTATATACAACGCCCATCTGTGAAACTTCATCTCTTACATTGTGGTATACAAGCTCTGAGTCATACTGTGCACCTACACCTGCCAAAGATTTTCTCTCCGCCTGTGGAATACCGAGCTTTTCAAATGTATCTTTGATATCCTCAGGAACATCGGACCACTTGCCGCTCATCTTTGTATTAGGTCTTACATAAGTAACAATATTGTCAATATCAAGACCTTCTATAGACGGACCCCATGGCGGAACTTCCATCTGATTATATATTTGTAATGCCTGCAATCTGAAATTCTGCATCCAGGCAGGATCGTTCTTTTCTTTTGAAATTTGAGACACCAACTCAGGTGTAAGACCTGCAGCTATCTTGAAGTTGTCCTTGTCTTCATTTCTGAAGTCATACATACTTCTGTTAATGTCTTCTACATATGTCTTTTCCTTCATTATTTGCTCTCCTGAATATACTTTTCAAATCCATGCTCATTGATTTCATCAACCAAAGAAGCATCTCCTGTCTTTATGATTTTTCCGTCTACCATAATATGTGTATAGTCAACCTTTAATGACTCCAGTATTCTTGTACTGTGAGTAATTATAAGGAGAGCACCGTCTTTTTTCTTCTGGTATTCCTTGATACCGGCTGAAACCGTTCTTACAGCATCCACGTCAAGTCCTGAATCTGTCTCATCAAGTATTGCAAGCTTCGGTGAAAGCATAAGAAGCTGTAATATCTCGGCTTTTTTCTTCTCACCGCCTGAAAATCCTACATTTAAGGCTCTGTTTGCATACTCGCTGTCCATGTTCAAAACTTCCATGTCCTTTGCAAGGTCTTTTTTAAACTGCATCATCTTTACTCTCTTGCCGCTTACAGACTCTACAGCATTTCTGATAAAACTGCTGAGTGGAAGTCCCGGTACCTCAAGAGGATTCTGGAATGATAAGAACATTCCCGCCTTTGCACGTTTGTCAGCCTCGTCTTCAGTTATATTTTTACCGTCAAATATGACTTCTCCGCTGTTTACAACATATCTCGGATTTCCCATAAGAGCATAGCCGAGAGTTGACTTACCTGCTCCGTTCGGTCCCATAAGTACATGTGTTTCGCCTTTTTTAATTTCTATATTTACTCCATGAAGAATTTCTTTTAAATTCTCATCATCTTCTATGGAAACTGTTAAATTATTTACATTTAATAATGACATTGATCTTTCCTTTCACCTCTCCCTTGAGCTTAGGGGTAATCTATAATAGAAAACTAGTATTCTATTAAGTATATTGGAATTTTAAAGCTTAATTCCCAGTAAGTCAATAGGAATTAAAAAAAAGCCCTTAAAAAAGGGCTTTTAAATGCTTATGTATTTAATTTTGTACAATATTTTTATACTATTCCCTGTGAGATCATTGCGTTTGCAACCTTCTCAAATCCGGCAATATTGGCACCTGCCACATAGTTGCCTTCCTGACCGTATCTCTTAGCCGCATCGTCAACCTTTGTAAAGATATCCTTCATGATGCCTTTAAGCTTCTCATCAACTTCCTCAAATGACCATGAAAGTCTCATAGCGTTCTGGCTCTGCTCAAGACCTGAAACGGAAACACCTCCTGCATTTGAAGCCTTACCCGGCATAAAGAGTACTCCGTTGTCCTGAAGATACTTTGTTGCCTCAAGAGTTGTAGGCATGTTTGCACCCTCTGCTACCGCAAAGCATCCGTTAGCTACAAGCGCCTTTGCTCCGTCAAGATCAAGCTCGTTTTGAGTAGCACATGGAAGATAGATATCACATTTGATATTCCAGATACCCTTGCCTTGTGTATACTTAGCAGAAGGTACTCTGTTTGCATACTCTGATATTCTCTGTCTCTTAACTTCCTTGATATCCTTAACAATATCTACCTGTATACCGTTCTCATCATATACATAACCGTTTGAATCGCAGAGTGCAACAACCTTTGCTCCAAGCTGCTGAGCCTTTTGTATTGCATAGATTGCAACATTTCCTGAACCTGTAACTACAACTGTCTTTCCTGCAAGTTCCTTGTTGTTTGCCTTAAGCATCTCATCAAGAATATATACAAGACCGTAACCTGTAGCCTCTGTTCTTGCTAAAGAACCTCCGAAAGGAATTCCCTTTCCTGTAAGAACACCCTCAAACAATGTTGTAAGTCTCTTGTACTGACCGAAAAGGTAACCGATCTCTCTACCGCCTACACCGATATCACCTGCAGGTACATCTGTGTCTTTTCCGATATGCTTATAAAGCTCGTTCATAAAGCTCTGGCAGAATGCCATTACTTCTCTGTCTGATTTTCCCTTAGGATCAAAGTTTGAACCGCCTTTTCCTCCACCCATAGGAAGACCTGTAAGTGAGTTTTTAAGTACCTGCTCAAATCCGAGGAATTTAAGTATTGACTGGTTTACTGTAGGATGGAAACGAAGTCCTCCCTTGTAAGCACCTATTGCATTGTTGAACTGTACACGATATCCCTTGTTTACCTGTACATTTCCATTGTCATCAACCCATGGAACTCTGAATGAAATAATTCTCTCAGGCTCTACAAGTCTCTCTAAGATACCGTTCTTTCTGTAAAGCTCCTCATTTGCATCAACAACAAGCTTTAATGACTCCAAAACTTCCTTAACAGCCTGATGAAACTCCGGCTCATTCGGGTTTGCAGCTACAACCTTCTCTAAAATCTCTTCTACGTATGACATAATTCTTACCTCCTAGGCTTTGTCGGTACTTTGAATACTCAAAATACTCCTGACGTTCAACTCTTAAATAAACGGTTGAATCTTAAATATATATAAAAAGGCAAAGACTCCCTACATAGGCGTCTTTGCCGAACACAAGTCATTTTAGCAGAATTTCTTCAAATGTCAAGAAAAAATTATAAAATATCCTCCAGATAAAATTATAAAATATCCTCCAGAATATCAAGAGAATGAAAATGTCTGTCTATATATTTTCTTATCATGATATCCATATATTTTTCTATCTCTGTAAGTGCCTCCTCTGTTATTACAAAGGTAAAAAGTTTCTCAGGCTTTGAATATATTATATATTCCCAGGTATATAATGCGGTTTTATCCTTAAGTCCCGGAGTCAAATCATACTCGCCGTTTATTGTCATAAGCTTAAGCTCGAAAATTCTTCTTACAAGTCTGTTCGGTATGGATTTTTTGGTTAAAGCCAGCAATGTATAATATATAAGCTTTAAGCTCTCTATATCCACCAAAGCTTCCTTCGTGTAATAATCAAGCATTTCAAGAAAATACGTGCCGTAGCAGGTACTTTCAATATCCGCACTTACCTCTTCAAAATAATTGGCAATATCCGCATTGACTATATTATAGGAATCTCTGCCCTCATACAGTTTAAACTTTCCATATGCAAATATTCTGGCAAATCCCATCATCTGATTGTTGATACGCCTTGCACCTTTTGCAAAAGCATATATCTTGCCCCTCTCTTTTGTAAAGATAGTCACACGCCTGTCAAAATCACCGATGGGCATTGATTTTATAACAATGCCCGTCAATTCAACAAAATCTCTCACATTATAAATCCTTTGGATTGTAACCGAAATTCTTCATCTGCACATCCGAATCTCTCCACTTCGGTCTGACCTTTACCCAAAGCTTAAGATTCACTCTGCTCTCAAGCAGACCTTCTATATCTTTTCTGGCTGCAGTACCAATTCTTTTCAGCATACTGCCGCCCTTTCCTATAATAATTCCCTTATGTGAGTCTTTCTCACATACTATTGCAGCCTCGATATCCACCATATCTCCGGAGTCTCTGTAGTTAAAGGTATCTATCTCCACAGCTATACCGTGAGGTATTTCCTCCTGCAAAAATCTAAGAGCCTTTTCTCTTATAAGCTCCGCCGCTATTTGCTTTATAGGCTGGTCTGTAACCGTATCTTCATCATAATACATAGGACCTTCCGACAGATATTTAAATATAATATCAAGAAGTTTATCCGTATTTGTTCCCTTAAGTGCGGATACCGGCACCACTTCTGCAAACTGCATTCTTGATGAGTACTTGGCTATTACCTCAAGCATATCTTCCTTTTGCTTAAGCGAATCCATCTTATTGATGGCAAGTATTACAGGTATATTTACACTTGATAAAATCTCGAAGATATGCTCATCACCTTCACCTATAAAGGTACTCGGTTCTACAAGCCAGAGCACCATATCCACATCCCTTAAAGTTCTTGTAGATACCTTTACCATATACTCTCCAAGCTTATTCTTCGCCTTGTGTATACCCGGAGTGTCAAGGAATACTATCTGACCTCTTTCGTCTGTAAATACTGTCTGTATTCTGTTTCTTGTAGTCTGCGGCTTATTTGATGTTATAGCTATCTTTTGTCCTATCAGCGTATTCATCAATGTTGATTTTCCTACATTCGGTCTCCCTATAAGGGCAACAAATCCTGATTTCATATATTCTCCTATCAATCCTTATAAAGATGCTTTACCTCTTTAAAGAGTTCCTTATCCTTTTCTATCAAATCCTCATTACCGATAGCACAAATAAGTTTGTCAGAAAGCACAGCCTCGATAAGCGGTACCAAAGCTCTGATATCTTCCTCGCTTGTATTCAATACCTCTTCTCTTTCCTTTACCAAATCCTCATGTCTTACTTTTGAGAAATATGAGATTAATCCCTTCAGTCCCTCTCTTGAAGGTGTCAAAGGTGTGTCCATCTCACTGATTGCACCTATTACAGACTTTGTCATCTCTCTGTCATTTGCCGTAAAGTTTTTCACATAGTCCACTACGCCCTCATATACCTTATTTGTATTTGATACATTGGGGTCTCTGAATGAAATAAAACCTGAGTTTCCGCTTCTTCCAAAGATTGCGCTACATCCGTATGCGCCTCCCTTTACTCTGATATTGTTCCACAGATAGTCATAACTTAAAAGCACCTTAAGCACTCTTAATACTCCTGTGTATTTAAAGCCATGGTTTACAAAATTTCCGAATCTTGCAACATAATTTACCATTGAAGGTGTTACAAATCCCTCATTTTTGATTTCCGTTTTTAATACGGCCTTTTTAGGCTTCTTGCCTTCTGTAAAAAGACTGTCTGTAAGGCTTTCTATTCCGTTAAATGCATTCTTATATCCCTTTTCGTCACATATGGTATGTATCAAAAGATTATCAGCACTGAAAGTAATCTTCAAAAGTCTTGAGAGATTTTCATAAACTCTGTCAAAGTCTTTTTCTATATCTATATTTTCAAGGAAGTTAAAATAAGCAATACCCTTTGTCAAATCATTAAATAAAAGTTCCTTGGATATATAAGATCCGGCTCTTGTAAGTGCGCTCATATGACCTGATGATACCAGTCTGTCCTTACCTGCTTTTACTTCCGCAATTATATCCTTAACTCTCTTTTTATCATCAAGCTTTGACATTGTAAGTACTTCAGCCACATTTGAATATAGCCAGGATTCTTTGCCATACAATATTTTTGCATTTACACTGAATGCAAATGTAAAGTCTATAGGATTTGCATCGGTTGCAAATGCCTCAATAACATATCCTACTCCACCTGAATTTAAATTTACATCTGTGGAAAGTGCCGCATAGCTTTGCTTCTCTGTATCTATATAGCCCAGTATTTCCTTTAAAAGTGCCAAATAATTAAGTTCTTCTTCATTTGCAAAGTCAATATTGAAGATAAACTTCATATAATTGATTCCTGCAGTAAACACATTTGAATGAATTACAGGTATATCTTTTCCCGAAGCCTTTACACTCTTTTCTTCATACTCAGGCATCTTTACTTCTCTGCTTATATCATCTCTGCTAAGTAGAGGAATCTTTAAAAGATCTTCTTCACTTGAAGGCTCAGACTGATACTTTTTAAGTGCCAAAGTATCCTCATAAATCTTCTTTATCTCTTCTTTTGACAATGTATCTTTGAATGCTTTAAGCTTCGCCTTAAGATCTGCATCCTTCTTTGTGGTAAGACCTTTTTTTGGTGTCATGGTAACTATAGCCGTATTCTTGTTATCAAGAAGATAATTCTTTATCAGATTTTCAAAATAATTATTATCTATCTCTTCTCTGAGAGTTTTGAAAATATTTTCAAATCTCAAATGTATTGTAGGGTCCGCATCATAAAGCCATGAATCAAAGCTTGAAAGTCCGTACATAAGTCCCTTAGGATATGAACCGTAGTCAGCCTCCCTTGCTTTAAATTCAAATACATTTATGGCGGCCTTTATTGTCTCTTTATCAAGTCCTTCATCTGCAAGCTTTCTTAAAGTACCCTCTATAACAGCCAAAAACTCAGGTTTTCGGTCAAGATTTGTATTCTTTGCGGTTGCCGTGAAATAAGGCATAGATATTCCGTTTGCATATCCGCCGAATACATCCTCTCCTATACCTGCATCAATAAGTGCATCAGTAAGATATGCTCCCGGTGCATCTATAAGTACATACTCAAGTATATGAAATCCCATTGAAACGACCGGATCAAGCTCTCCGCCCACAAGAGTATTCCATGAAAGATATGTGGCATTTTCCTCGCCCTGAGCCTCTGTAATAGGATATTCAAAGTTTGCTTCCTTTACACTTTCAAGCTCCTTTACTTCCTCTATCTTGGAATCAACCTCTCTGTATTCAAACTTATCAAGATATTCTCTGTCTATACGGTCAAGTTTTTTTGCCATATCCATATCTCCGTAGAGATAAATATATGAATTTGACGGATGATAATACTTTGAATGCATATCAAGGAATTTCTCATATGTCAATGTAGGAATAAAGTCGGGATCACCACCGGACTCCTCATCGTAAGAATGTCCTTCAAACAATACCTTTGTTATTGACCTTTCCAGCACACTGTCCGCAGACGAAAAAGCACCCTTCATCTCATTGTATACCACACCGTTTAAAATAATCTCACCGTTTTCATCAGGATTGCCCTTCTCATCCACTACCTCATAGTGCCAGCCTTCCTGCTTAAATATCTTCTCCTCATTGTATACATTAGGATAAAATACCGCATCCAGATAAACTTCCATAAGATTGTCAAAGTCCTTATCATTGCAGGATGCAACCGGATAAACCGTCTTATCGGGGTATGTAATTGCATTTAAAAATGTATTTAGTGAACCCTTTACAAGCTCTACAAAAGGATCCTTTGCAGGGAACTTTTTGGAACCGCAAAGTACCGAATGCTCCAGAATGTGAGCAACTCCTGTAGAATCCTTTGAAGGTGTTCTGAATCCTATGGTAAATACCTTATTGTCATCATCTGAAAGTAAGGTAAATACTCTTGCCTTTGTCTTTTTATGTTCAAGAACAACCGCTTTTGCACTGATTTCTTCGATATCGGATATATCTTTGATCTCATATGCCGACAATTCTTTTATATGTTTTAACTCTTCATCAATATTATAATTTTTCAATATCTGCCTCCTTAGTAAAATTTAAATATATCCTAAAAACTTGTACTTCAAAATTGCAAATGTCTCTCTTAAGAGCATATGTAAATACAAAATATTACCGGACTTTGCACTTATAGGCGAAACTTGTGTATATCCTAGCTTTTTTGCCACCTGCATGGCTCTGAATATATGAAAATCATTTGTCAAAATACCTATGGTCTCCGGTCTTGCTTCCACAACTTCAACCGGACCCATATCGTTTCTGATTATAAAATCCGTATTTATCTTCATCTCTTCATCATACTTATCCAAAAGAGCTTTTGTATATATCAAATTTTCTCTTGTATTACGTGATTCAACTTCTACAAGAATATTATCTCTGTCAATGCCTCTTTCTATAAGATAATCAGCCATTTCAAGCGCTTCAATTTTTCCGTTTTTTTGCATTCCACCGCTTATAACGATAATTGTACCGGGATTTTCACTTATATAATCTATAGCTTTTTCAAGTCTGTATCTGCAGTCACTTTCTTTCTTATCAAAATCTGTCTTGGCACCAAGTATAACTAAAAAATCCAATGATTTTTTATCATCCTTCGGCACCGAAAGTCTTATTACAACTACCGTAATAATAAAAATAAGAATTCCAAGAGTCGCCAAAGTACAGACAGATACCACAGACCACAATGGAATTCTCTTATTTAGATAAAGTTTGATAAGTTTACCCAGGGCAAAAAATACAAATGCAAATACATACCATATGTAATTTTGCAATTCCAAAAAGCCTGCCATAAAAATAACTACAGTCCCGTAAATCCCGCATAATATTCCAAGGATAAATAAAAACATTATACCTCCACTACTGTCTTTCGGGATTATAAATTCGTAATATATCTCCTTCTTCAGCTACCTGTTTATCAAATGTCACTTTCAAAAGTTGCAAAGGATGTGGAGCACTCTCCATCTTTTCATCCTTTTCATCTTCGATAGACTCAACACATAAAGATATGTTTTCACCGTTCTTTTTCATAATCTCCATGTTGTCTCCCACAAAGAATCTGTTTTTCTGGTTGAATACCGCTCTTTTCTTTTCATCCACCTCATTTACAGTTCCTATATAAATATAATTTTTCACATAGGTATTGCTGTCGTAAATCTGTGTATCACTGTCCGGCTTTCCGAAGAAAAATCCGGTAGTAAACTCTCTGTAAGTACATTTTCCTATCTCTGATTTATACCATTCAAGATTTTCTTTAAAGGTCTCAGGTGATTTTAAATAATCGTCTATAGCCTTTCTGTATGTTCTTGCAACAGTTGCAACGTAGAGTGCGGTCTTCATTCTGCCCTCTATCTTAAAGCTGTCTATACCGGCCTCTATAAGTTCCGGAATATACTCAATCATACAGAGGTCTTTAGAATTGAAGATATATGTGCCTCTCTCGTTTTCATAAACCGGCATATACTCTCCCGGTCTTTTTTCTTCCACTACCGAATACTTCCATCTGCAGGAATGAGTACATTCTCCACGGTTGGCATCCTTACCTGTAAAGAAATTGCTGAGCAAACATCTGCCTGAGTATGACATACACATAGCACCATGTACAAATGTCTCTATCTCCATCTCCTCAGGAATATTGTCTCTGATCTTTTTTATCTCCTCAAGTGAAAGCTCTCTGGCTGTAACCACTCTTGTGGCTCCAAGCTTCCACCAAAAAAGGTAGGTGGCATAGTTCGTATTATTTGCCTGTGTTGATATATGTATTTCCACCTCAGGCCAGACTTCCTTTGCCACTGTAAATATTCCGGGGTCCGATATTATAAGTGCGTCAGGTCCTATTTCTTTTAATTCCTCAAAATAGCCTCTTGCCGCATCCAAATCATCATTATGCCCAAGGATATTTGCCGTTACATAGACTTTTTTTCCCCTTTTATGTGCATATTCTATTCCGGCCTTCATATCCTCTTTGGTGAAATTTTTCGCCTTTGCTCTCAGGCTGAAAAACTCACCGCCTATATATACCGCATCGGCACCGTAATCTATCGCAACCTTAAGGTTTTCAAGATTGCCTGCCGGTATCAAAAGTTCTAAATCTCTCAATTTACCTCCTACTTCTGCTAAGTAAAACTCCATCTCCTATTGAAAATATCCATGACTCCAAATCTTCATCATGTAAAAGAAGATAAATATAATCTCTCATTCTCTTATGTATGGTCTTATCTCTTTTTCTTATTGCAAAGGAAGACTCTAACAAGTCTCCCTCCTGCAAACAATTATCCGAAAAAATTATTCCCTTATCCTTCAAAAGAGCTTTCACCATAGGAAGCCATGTAATATACTGCGCCTTGGCAGCATCCATGAAAATAAAATCAAATTTTTTATTTTCATTTACAAGCCTTTCCAGTATTTCCCCGGCATCTCCCTCAATGATTTTCGCTCTGTCTTCCAGATTCGCATACTTAATATTTTTTTTAGCTTCTTCCACTCTCTCAGGCATTTTTTCAACAGTTACTATATCCGCACCGGAATTTTCCAGCATAACTATAGCGGAATACCCGACAGCACAACCTATCTCCAAAATCGACTTGGGATTTTGCATCTTCAAAACAAATTTCAAAAGATTTTCAGTGTCTCTTTTTATTATCGGAATATAGTTTTCCTTCGCCACAGACCTTATTTCCTCTACAGTCTGTGAATTGACGGGAGAAATAATATCCAAATATTCCAAAACCTTAAGATTTGTTATCATTTACATTATTCTCCAAAACTCCGTCATCAATCATCTCAAGCATCTGTCTTGTTGTCTGTGATGTGTTAAATGTATAATCCCCTGCATGCATTCTGATTTCAAAAAACTTTGCCTGTATCTTAAAGGAAAACTTATTCTCTATAACACCCTTGTCATAAAGTATATCGGCAAGCTCATCAAAATTCATACCTTCCGTTATATTCACCTGAACATTGTTTCCCGGTGGTGAATCCACACTTGAGGCGTAGAATACACTATGCCCGAAATTATAGGCAAAAGGTATACCCGCTATCAATCCCAGTATCATAATGTACATGATCAATCTTCCGAAAAAAGAAGCAACCCTTCTCTTTGTTTTCCTTTTTGATGTAGTTTCTTTGCTCATTTATTAATGTATCTCCATTATTATTGGCAATATTACAGGATTTCTCTTCATCCTCTTCCACAAAAACTCGCTTAAAGAATCTCTTACAACATTCTTTATCTTTGACCAGTCTGTGATTCTGGCATGAAGGCAATCCGCCACAGCCTCTCTGACGACCGCACTTGCCTCGTTCATCAAATCTGTAGACTCTCTTACATATACAAATCCCCTTGAAACTATATCGGGACCTGATAAAAGTCTGTTTGTTCCGTGTTCAAGACTCATTGCCACTATTATTATACCATTTTGTGACAAGCTTTGCCTATCACGAAGCACAATATTTCCTACATCACCTACACCGAGACCGTCAACAAAGACTCCGCCGGCCTCTACATGACCTGTTATCTTACATGAATCCTCACCAAGTTCCACCACATCACCGCTTGACATGATAAGTACATTCTCGCTTGGAATTCCCACAGCTTCCGCAAGTCCTTTTCCTGCCATAAGATGTCTGTACTCACCGTGAACAGGCAGTGCAAACTTAGGCTTTAGGAGTGAATACATAAGCTTTATCTCTTCCTGACATGCGTGACCGGAAACATGAGTATCCTGGAAGATAACCTCTGCTCCCTTCATAGAAAGCTCATTTATAACCTTTGATACGGCCTTTTCATTTCCCGGAATAGGAGTTGAACTCATTATAATAACATCTTCCGGTACAATCTCCACTTTTCTGTGGATTGATGAAGCCATTCTTGAAAGAGCCGCCATAGACTCACCCTGACTTCCGGTAGTAATAATTACAGTCTTTTCAAGCGGATAGTCCTTCAGATGGTCTATATCTATAAGCGTTCCTTCAGGAATATCAATATATCCGAGCTCTGCGGCGGTTCCGATAACATTTACC
Source organism: Lachnoanaerobaculum sp. MSX33 (assembly GCF_000512995.1). NCBI lineage: Bacteria > Bacillati > Bacillota > Clostridia > Lachnospirales > Lachnospiraceae > Lachnoanaerobaculum > Lachnoanaerobaculum sp. MSX33. Next base: position 63,204 of record NZ_AZXX01000084.1, read on the forward strand.
ATACTTCGTCCTTCCACCACAACTTTTCTGTCATACTTATATGCCGTATTTATTATCTGCTGTACTCTGTCCACATTTGATGCAAAGGTAGCAACTATTATTCTGCTGTCTCTATGCTCGGCAAATATCAAATCAAAAGTCTTTCCGACCGTTCTCTCAGACATGGTAAATCCCGGTCTTGTAGCATTGGTAGAATCCGAAAGCATAGCAAGACAACCGGCTTTACCGATTTCGGCCATTCTTCCAAGATCTGCCGGATCTCCGAATACAGGCGTATAGTCCACCTTAAAGTCTCCGGTGTGGAATATTGTACCTGCCGGTGTAAATATTGCAAGTGATGCCGCATCGGCTATAGAGTGATTTGTCTTCACAAACTCCACCTTAAAATCGCCGAGACTAACAGTATCACCGTATTTAACTATATGAAGCTTTGCGGTATCATCTATTTGATGCTCTTTAAGTTTCTTTTCAATCAAAGCACAGGTCAGTCTTGTACCGTATACAGGTACATTTAGCTGCTTTAAAATATATGGCAGAGCACCGATATGATCCTCATGACCGTGAGTTATACAAAAGCCCTTTACTTTAAGATAGTTGTCCTTTAAATATGTGATATCCGGAATTACAAGATCTATTCCAAGCATATCATCACTTGGGAATGCCAGTCCGCAATCCACTACCATAATACTGTCATCATATTCAAAGGCTGTGATATTCATACCTATCTGCTCAAGTCCTCCAAGCGGTATGATTTTCACCTTTTTATTTGACTTTTTAGCGACTCTGCCTCTTCTCTTTTTATTTGTATTTTCCATCAAAATACTTGATACCTGTTCAGCCAAAGAAGGCACATTCTTATCTGCGGGTCCGACATATCTTGCTTTATTTTTCTTTGTATCCGAAACCTGACTGTCATTAAGGACTACGTCCTCTTTTGTACTTTCTGCAGGCTTCACTCTTTTACTTACAGTTTTTTTAGTCTGTTTTTTCTCAGCCGGTTTATTTTCTTCTGAAGTTTTTGTACCGTTTTCAGACTTTTTATCTTTTTCAGAACTCTTTTTTTGTCCTGTAGTCTTTTTTGTCACCTGTTCATGCTTTAATCTTGCATTTACAGTTCTTTCCTTCTTAACCTTCTTTTCCGATGCACTCTCACCCATCTCAGTTGCACCGGCTTCGCTTAACTCCCTGCTTTCCTGCATAATTCTTTGCATATTCAGCAACGGATTTTTCTCATTCTCGTTCAAAATTTATTCCTTTCTTATTTGTACTTATATTCACATAATGATTACCGAACAAGGGTAACTCATTTTATAATTTCAACATCATCATCCATCATATTTTGAAAGATTTCAAATACCGCATCCAGTTCCTTCTCATCCTCTACAAAAATATAATTGGCCTCTTCATCGTCCTTTTTTGAAATATCTTTCATGATATAGCAGTCTCCGCTTTCATCATCCGGACTGTCTGTAACCAATATATAGCTGATACCGTTTAACTTGGTTTCATCTATAATTGTAAAATCGATATTTTCTCCATCCTCTGTTACAAAATGTATGCTGTTATTGTCCATTTTCTTTCTCCATATATTCTTTCAATATAATACTTGCCGCCACCTGATCTATAAACTGTTTTCTGTCCTGCTTTTTCACACCTGATTCGTCAAGTATTTCATCCGCTTCTTTTGTTGTAAGTCTTTCATCCTGCATAATGATGGGCACATCAACTCTTGACTTCAACTTTTCTACAAATTCCAAAGTAAGAGCCACTCTTTTACCGCTGCCCCCGTCCATATTTACCGGCAAACCTACTACTATTTTCTTTATATCTTTCTCTTTGACTATCTCCGCTATCCTTGCAAGAGATCTTCTGAGTTTATTTTCCGCATTTCGTTCTATGGTTTCAAAAGGCTGTGCGGTAAGTCCCAATGCGTCACTTATAGCCACACCTATAGTCTTTGAACCATAATCAAGTCCCATGATTCTTTCTTTCAAATTCACCTCTAAATTCAATATATAAAAAGAAGTCTACCGGCAAAGCAAACTTCTTCATACATCTTATCTCATACTTTTAAATATGTTTTGTTGTATGACCCAGCCCCAGAAGGTCCATCACGCGGCTTGATGAGATTTTATCTCAAAAAAGTTCAGCTAAGATTCTTTTCAATATAGCTTTTTAATAACTCTTCGACTATCTCATCACGCTCTACTTTCATGATAAGACTTCTTGCACTCTTGTGACTCGTGATATATGTCGGATCTCCTGACATCACATAGCCAACAATCTGATTCAACGGATTGTATCCTTTTTCTGTCATAGCTTCATACACAAGCTTTAACACTTCATTCACATCCATTTTATTTTCTTGTACTGCCCTAAAATATTGTGTATTCTGAACATCCATACCGTCACGCTTCCTTTTCTAATAATATTGATTTTATACGATTACAGGTTATAATGCAATATTATTTTTTCTTATTAAAAAATAAAGAATTAATATCTATGATTTCTCAAGCAATAAAATATCGTCTGTAAGAAAATCAACTATCTTTCCGCTTACTATATCATTAGTCTTTAAATCACTGTTTAAAACAGCAACCTTAACATATTCCTTTGTATAACCTGTAAAATATTCTACTCCGTCTTTTATGAAAATCTCCTCACAAAGCAGCTCATCTTCTTTTCCAATCCTTGAAGCTCTAAACTCCCTTTGATTTTTAATATTGATTTCATTTAAAATATTTGCTCTCTGTGCTTTCTCATTTCCGTCCACCTGTGGCATATTTGCCGCCTTTGTACCTTCTCTTATGGAATAAGGGAATATATGTGTCTCATAGAATTTCACCTTTTCCACGAAAGCTTTACTCTCTTCAAAGTCCTTCTTTGTTTCTCCCGGAAATCCCACAATAATATCTGTGGTAATCGCAGGTGAATCAAAATATTTTCTTATGAGTTTTACTCCCTCATAAAACTCATCGGCAGTGTACTTTCTGTTCATACTTTTTAGAGTCCTGTCACAGCCGCTTTGTAAACTCAAATGAAAATGAGGGCAAAACTTATCTATATTGCTGAGACTTTTAATAAAGTTTTCCTGTATAATCCTAGGCTCCAAAGAACCGATACGTACTCTCTCTATTCCCTCTATATTCGCAATATTTTCTATCAGGCAAAGAAGCTCATTCTTGGTAACAAATTCCTCATCACTTTCCTCAGTTTGAGTAAGTTTTTCCATTCTCTTATTATAGGACTCATCCAAAAAGTCCACTCCATATGATGAGAGATGTATACCTGTAAGTACTATTTCCTTATATCCTGAAGCCGAGAGATTTTTCACCTCATCAAGTATATTTTCCATCTTTCTGCTTCTTACTCTGCCTCTGGTAAAAGGAATAATACAATACGAACAAAACTGATTGCATCCGTCCTGAACCTTTATAAAAGCTCTGGTATGGTCGTTTATTTTTCGTATATTAAATTCCTCATACTCAGTCTCTTTATTTATATCAATGATGAATTTATTCCTTATTTTATCCTGTAAATATTCATTTATAATATTTACAATATCATTCTTATTATTATTTCCTACGATTATATCTATACTCAGATCTTCATCTATCTTATTCTTTGCAGACTCCACATAGCATCCTGCCGCAACTACTATGGCATCCTCATTCATCTTTCTGGCTCTGTGAAGCATTTGTCTTGATTTTCTGTCTGCAATATTTGTAACCGAACAGGTATTTATTATATAAACATCCGCTCTTTCTGTGAACTCGACACATCTATAGCCTGCAGACTCCATAAGCTGCTGCATCGCCTCTGTCTCATATGTATTTACTTTGCAGCCGAGTGTATGAAACGCAACAGTTTTCATAAAAAACCTTTCTAACTTATCAAATGTCATTGACTTTACTTAAAAATTTATATAGGATATACATAGATTTAAATGTGCAAATACCTGAAAGTATCTGTTGCATTTATCACAATATTTTTTTCATGGAGGATTATATGAAAACAGTTCAAATTTCCCTTAATTCTATCGACAAAGTAAAGTCATTTGTAAATGAATTAGCTAAGTACGATGTAGACTTTGACTTGGTTTCAGGAAGATATGTTATAGATGCAAAATCAATAATGGGTATCTTCAGCTTGGATCTGTCAAAGCCGATCGATCTTAACATTCACGCAGAGGATAATGTAGAGCAGATACTTGAGGCACTCTCTCCATATATCATCAAATAATTTATTTTTTAAGTCTGACAGGATTTCCTGTCAGACTTTTTTATTTCAGGCTTTCACCAAGATTCTTTCTTTTGTTTCCATGGCCTTTTCCATAAGCTCATCTATGATTCCTTCAAGCTTTTCTTCAGACCTTTCTATATTTTCCAAAACAGGTTTTGTCACCGGATGCTTTGCCACAAATATGGTACAGCAGTCCTCATAAGGCTGTATAGATGTCTCATAAGTACCTATTTTTTCCGAGATCTCAACTATTTCCTGCTTATCAAAACCTATAAGAGGTCTGAATACCGGCAAAGTGGCCGCCGCATCTGTAGTAAGCAAAGACTGTATTGTCTGAGAAGCCACCTGTCCTATACTCTCACCTGTAATAAGAGCCTGATCTCCGTTTTCTACGGCAATTCTTTCAGCTATCTTCATCATGTATCTTCTCATGATAATTGTAAGCTCATCATGCGGACAGTGCTCGTATATTGCAAGCTGTATATCCGTAAAGTTTATTATATGTAAATTTAGCGGACCGGTATATTTTGAAACCAGCTCCGCAAGCTCTATAACCTTTCTCTTTGCTCTCTCTGAAGTATAAGGCGGTGCATGGAAATATACAGCCTCCACTCTTACTCCTCTTTTTGCAATCATATATCCGGCAACAGGTGAATCTATACCGCCCGAAAGTAAAAGCATGGCGCTTCCGTTTGTACCTATAGGCATTCCGCCCGGTCCCGGTATTTCAACCGAGTATATATTTATATATGTTCTTATCTCGACCTTTATAAGTACATCAGGCTTTCTTACATTAACCTTTATTTCCGGAAATGCATTTAAAATCACCTCGCCAAGTTCCGCATTGATGCTCTCAGATGTTCCGGGGAAGCTCTTGTCGGCTCTTCTTGTATCGACCTTGAAAGTAAAGTTCTTGTCAGGATACACCGCATCCACATACTCAACCACCTTTACTTTCAGGTTTTCATAATCCTTTGATTCTATTCTGACCATCGGACAGATTCCGACTATACCGAATACCTTACTGAGTCTGTCAATCGCTTCCTCATAATCATAATCGCCATCCATGTCCACATAGATTCTTCCAAGCTCCTTGGATACATTAAACTTTCCTTCTACTTCTTTTAATGCGGTTCTTATCTGTTTCATAAGGGCATCCTCAAACATATATCTGTTTTTACCCTTTACGCCTATCTCACCGTATTTAATTAAAAATGATTTGTACTTCATTATTTCCTCACAAATTTTCTAAGAAGCGGCAAAAGTTCCTTTAAGTTCTTTATGAAATAATCAGCCTCTTCCTTATTGTTAAGCTCCGACAAAGAGATTCTTATAGTAGCGTCCAAAAGATCATCCCTTACACCTATAGCCTTTAATGTACCTGATATACCCGGATGATTTGACGAACAAGCCGAACCGCTTGAAACATAGATTCCTCTGTCTTCCAAAGCGTGCAGTAAAACTTCCGCACGAATATCCTCAAATGATACGCTTATAACTTGAGGTGCAAAATTTTCACCCCTTCCTGTATTTAAAACCGCACCTTCTAATTTTTCAAGCTCATCCATCAAATAGTATTTCAAATCCGATATCTTGCTTATTCTATCATCAAAATTTTCATAGGCTTCCTTTGCGGCAACTCCCATTCCGGCAATTCCGGTAGTGTTTAGCGTTCCGCTTCTCATGCCTCTCTGATGTCCGCCTCCAAAGATTATCGGATTTATCTTTACATTGCTGTCAATGTATAAAAATCCCACACCCTTCGGTCCGTGAAACTTATGGCCTGATGCTGAAAGCATATCAATACCCTGTGATTTAGGATTTATTCTAAGCTTTGTATAAGCCTGTATGGCATCCACATGAAATAATATATCTTTATTCTTAGCCTTTATTATCCTTGAAATTTCTTCTACAGGTTCTATGGCTCCTATTTCGTTATTTACATACATTACGGAAACCAAAACCGTGTCATCTCTGAGAGTTGACTTTAATAATTCAAGATCCACCTGTCCTTCACTGTTTACAGGAAGCACTGAAAGTTCAAATCCCTGTTCCGTCAAAAATTCAGCAGGCCTGTATACCGCAGGATGCTCAATTCCTGATATTATTATATGCTTTCCGTATCTTTTCCTGCTCATGGCTCCACCGATAAGCGCCATATTATTGGATTCCGTACCGCCTGAAGTAAAGATAATTTCGCCTTTTTTTACTTTTAAAGTCTTAGCTATAATATCCGCCGAATCTTTTACATAGCTTTCAGCTTCCACACCCTTTATATGCTTGCCGCTTGTATTGGCATAATCATCCCTCATGGTCTTAAGCATTATTTCTATGGCTTTTTCACTTACTTTTGTAGAGGCTGAATTGTCAAAATATACGTCCATCTATTCATCTTCCAATCTGATCATTATATTACTGAGTAATGCAAGTCCGGCTGTTTCTGTTCTTAATATTCTTTTACCGAGTGTAATGACTTCAAAGCCGGAGTTTTTTATTCTTTCAACTTCCGCCTCTTCAAATCCTCCCTCAGGTCCGATAAATACAGCAACATTCTTTGTTTTGTCCATACAGTCAAGTATTTTTCTGGTCTTATCTATTCCGTCCGCATTCTCATAGGGTATTAATTTTACACCAAAATCCTTTACAATTTCAAGTGCATTATCTATAGACATGGGCTCAGATACTTTCGGTATAATACTTCTCTTTGACTGTTTTGCCGCACTCTCTGCAATGGCATTCCATCTGCTTACTTTAGCGCCTGCTTTCTTTTCATCTATCTTTACAACGACTCTCTTGGTCTTTACAGGTATTATCTCATTTACACCAAGCTCAACCGCCTTTTGTATTATCATCTCCAGTTTATCAGATTTCGGAATCCCCTGAAGCAAGGTGATATTTACAGGCAATTCTCTTTGTTCCATACTCTCAAGCACTTTAAGGTTCACCCTGTCAGTCTCTATATCAACTATTTTACAAAGGTAATCCCAGTCTCCTTTGACACTGATAAGAAGTTCCTCTTCCGGTTTCATTCTGAGAACATTTACTATATGATTAACATCACTACCTTCTATATACGCATTTTCTCCGTTTATCTGCTCCTCAGATACAAAAAAATGATACATTTATCCCCTCTTTTTTGCTACTATACTTACCCATTCGCCAAGGTGATTTATTTCAAGTATTTCAAAATCCTCACTCTTTTTAAAGGCAAGCACTACATCGGCTTCCTTTGTATCTATTATTCCCGATGTAATAAATATTCCGCCTTTTCTCATATGCTTTGCTACAGTCTTTATCAGTTCTATTATAACAGGAGCCAAAATATTGGCCGTCACAATATCAAACTTTTCATAGCCTGCCAGCTCCATTATGTTTTCATCTGTCAGAATATCTCCACATACCGCTACAAACTCCGTCATTCCTATTTCATTGCTGATCATATTTTCCATAACCGCATCTATAGCCATATCATCAAGATCGGTTCCGAATACGCATTCAGCTCCAAGCTTAAGCGCCGCAATTCCAAGTATTCCGCTTCCCGTACCTACATCAAGCAACTTGGCTTCAGGCTTAGTCTTTAGATACTTTTCAAGTGCCAATATACATAGCTTTGTAGTCTCATGTGCTCCCGTACCGAATGCGGTTCCCGGATCTATCTGTATCAAAGTCTTATACTTTGCATCCTCAGGTATCTCTTCCCATGTAGGCTTTATAAGGATATCTCCAACATAAAAAGGCTTAAAATACTGTTTCCAGTTGTTTATCCAGTCTTTATCCTCGGTCTCGGACTTTGTAAGCACGCCGTCTCCTATATCGCAAAACTCTTTAAGTTCTTCCAATGTATTATGGATATCTTCCAAAAGCTTTGTATTGTCGGCTTCCGAATCCAGATAAAAGCTTACCTTTGCTATTCCCTCATCCTTCGGTAGCTCCGGCAAAATATCTATAAACATTCCCTTAGTTTCTTCTGCAGTTAAAGGTACATTGTCTTCTATTTCAATACCTTCCACACCTATATCCCCAAGTGATGCGCTTAAAATATCCACCGCATCGGTCTTTGTAATAAGAGTATACTTCTCCCACTTCATATACTTACTCCTCAACATAAGTAGAATTTTGATTTTACAATCCTAAACGCTACAAGGATTGTAAAATCAAAGCATCTACTAAATTATTTCCCATTTTATGTATTTTTGTCATGTATATAATAGAATAACAGGGTCACCACCAAGTGGCAACCCTGTTATTCCAATCAGTAAAACTTATAGATACTAACTATTAGTCTACTGTTACTATTTCACGCTTGTTATATGAACCACATGCCTTACAAACTCTATGAGGAAGCATTAACTCTCCGCACTTTGGACATTTTACAAGACTTGTAGCTGACATCTTCCAGTTAGCTCTTCTCTTATCTCTTCTACCACGAGATGTTTTATTCTTTGGACAAATTGACATTCTTTCACCTCCTTATCTCGAGTCACAAAACTTTAATAATTATAATAGCAAAGGTTTTACTTGTCAATATTATTTTTTAGCCAGTCTGTAAGTATCTCTTGCTATAGCCAACTCCTCATTTGTAGGCATCAACATAATCTTAACCTTTGAGTCAGGTGTTGAAATCATAGTTCTCTTACCACGAACATTGTTTGCCTCTTCATCAACCTTTGCACCGATGAATCCCAAAGAATTTCCGACTATCTGTCTTGTAATCTTATCATTCTCTCCGACACCTGCAGTAAAGCAAAGAGCATCAACTCCACCCATAGCGGCTACATAAGCACCTACATACTTTATAATTCTGTATCTGAACGCCTCAAGTGCAACTTTTGCAAGATTATTCCCGTCAGCCTCAGCATTCTCGATATCTCTGAAGTCTGATGATACTCCGCCGCTCATTCCGAGAACACCTGATTTCTTGTTAAGTATATCAAGCACCTCGTCTACGCTCTTGTTCTCTTTCTTGCAAATATACTGTACTATAGCAGGATCGATATCTCCCGATCTTGTACCCATTATAAGTCCCTCAAGCGGTGTAAGACCCATTGATGAATCTATACACTTACCGCCTACAGATGCTGAGATTGAAGCACCGTTTCCAAGGTGACATACGATAACTCTTGCTGTGTCTTTGTCAAGACCTGCAAACTTGATAGCCTCCTGTGATACATACATATGGCTTGTACCGTGGAATCCGTATCTTCTGATATGGTAGTTCTCATAGTACTCGTTCGGAATGGCATACTTATATGCTTTCTCAGGCATGCTCATACCGAATGATGTATCAAATGCCGCTACATTAGGAACACCCGGCATAGCCTTTTCTACAGCTTCAATACCCATAAGGTTTGCAGGATTGTGAAGCGGTGCAAGATCTGAATACTTCTCAATATTCTTCTTCACCTCATCTGTGATAACTACAGATTCAGGATATTTTACTCCACCCTGTACAACTCTGTGTCCGATAGCATAAATCTCGCTTGCATCCTTTATTACACCATGTTCCTTATCTGTAAGAGCTTCAAGTACCAAAGCTATAGCTTCTGTATGATTCTTTACATCCTTTTCAATCTTGAACTTCTCTCTTCCTTCAGGCTCATGTGTAAGTTTTGATCCGGGAATTGCAATTCTCTCAAACAATCCCTTTGCCAATACCTCTTCGTTTTCCATATTAATAAGCTGATACTTTAATGATGAACTTCCGCAATTTATAACCAATACATTTTTCATAATGAACTACACCTCTTTTTTATTATTTATCTTCACCGGCAGCTTGAATTGCTGTGATTGCCACTACACCTACTATATCTTCATAAGAGCATCCTCTTGAAAGATCGTTTACAGGCTTTGCAATACCCTGACACATAGGTCCGTAAGCATTCGCCTTTGCAAGTCTTTGAACAAGCTTATATCCGATATTTGCCGCATCAAGATCAGGGAATACAAGTACATTTGCATGTCCTGCAACCTTTGAACCCGGTGCCTTACTCTCTCCTACTTCAGGAACCAAAGCCGCATCAAGCTGAAGCTCTCCGTCAAGACAAAGATCAGGTGCAAGCTCTTTTGCTATTCTTGTAGCTTCAACAACCTTTGTAACATCGTCATGCTTTGCACTACCCTTTGATGAATGGCTGAGCATTGCAACTCTAGGCTCCGCTCCTACAAGGAACTTAAAGCTCTCTGCTGATGAAAGTGCAATAGATGCAAGCTTTTCAGGATCGGGATTTTGCTCAATTGAACAGTCTGCAAATACAAATACTCCGTTCTCACCGAATTCACAGTTTGGAACTTCCATTACAAAGAATCCTGAAACAAGCTTTGCACCCGGCTTAGTCTTTATTATCTGTAATGCAGGTCTAAGTGTATTAGCTGTTGAATGACAGGCACCGCTTACAAGTCCGTCCGCATCTCCCGCCTTGAGCATAAGACATCCGTAAGTAGTATAGTCACTTAACATTTGCTTTCTTGCTTCTTCATGAGTAAGTCCCTTTGACTTTCTAAGCTCTACAAAGAGATCCTCATATTCCCTAGTTTTTTCATAAGTATTTGGATCGATTATTGTTGCTCCTGTGATATCACAACCCTTAGAATTCTCTTCTACTTCCTGTGGAGTACCTATTATTATTAGGTCTGCCAAACCATCTTTCAGAATTACCTCGGCAGCCTGATAGATTCTCTTATCCATTGACTCAGGTAATATTATGGTTTTTTTACTTTCTTTTGCACGTTTCTTTAGTTGATCCATCATTGACATATGACATATCCCTTTCCATTCTTAAAAGCATATAGCTAAATTTCTATCCTGTGCTTGTTTGCACATAAAAAGCTCATAAGAGCTCATATATGTAATAGTATAGTAAAAATAAAGCGACAATACAAGCACTATGACAGGTTAATAAAATAACAAAATGTCTAAAAATAAGTACAATCTTTTTTCTTATTCATTATTCTCATCAATATATTTATCAAATATAATGTTAAACTGGCTTGCCTGAAACAGTGAAATCCCCGAACCCAGTACAAAAATAAGCATTGACATCACTCCCGGCATCCTCATGATAAGGATATATACTGCGGCAAGTATCAAAACACTTCCTGCAAGTATTATTATTGTTCTTATAAGGTGTTTTACAGACATAAAAAGCGCCAGCTTAAATGTCTGCTTTATCGGATTGATAAATTTGGCCTGTATCGGGAATATGTATGTGAATATAAACAGCCAAAGTAAAATCAAAAAGCAGGTGATTGTAAATATAATCATTTTTATCACCGTATTTTCTATAGGTGAATAGAAGCTGAAAAATCTTATATCAAAAAAAAGAATTCCTCCGACAAGTGCCATTATCACCCATATAATTGTCGACTGCAAAAGATTGTCCTTAAAGCTGTGAAAGAACATCGAAAGTACTCCACCACTGTCACGATCTCTTGCTATCTTCATTGTGCAGTAATACATTGCAGTAGTTGATGCTCCGAATGTCACTATAGGAATTGAACATAATACCCAAAGTAAATTCAGTATAAACAGATCCCATATTCTTCCTACAAATCGCCATATAGGATTGTCATAATTAAAAAGTCCGCCCATATATTTCTCCCGGTCAAAATTATTTTAAATATTTTTTCTTTCTTGGATACAAGTTGCTTTCAATCTTGGATACAAGTTTTCGGTTGACTTATTAAAATCCCTGTTATATCATGGTATTATAAGTCAATTAATCATAGCATAAAATATTACTTGCATACAAGATTAATTTATATATGAAAGGGGGCGTGTAAGTATTTCTACCGCACAATATATATATTCGGAAATAGAAAACGACATATTGATGCTTAAGCTTAAACCCGGGCAACTTGTAAGTGAAAACATCCTTCGCACCAGATACAATGTTTCAAGAACACCGATACGTTCTGCGCTTTCAAGACTTGCAGGCGTGGGACTTGTCAATATAGTACCAAAGAGCGGTTCAAGAGTATCCATGATCAATATGGAAATCGTCAAGCAGATTATATATGAGAGATTTGCTCTTGAGTGCATGATTATGAAAGATTACATAGCTGTAGCAACAGAGGGAGATATAAAAAAACTTGAAATGACCGTAGCTCAACTGACTAACAGCTATAAAAATACCAAATACTTTAAACCTGACAAATTCAAAGAGATAGATTTGTCAATGCATGAATTATTGTATAAGAAAACCGGACATACCTATCTTTGGGAGCAGATAAGAAAATCCGAACCCAATTACACAAGATTTTGCATGCTGGATATGCTGGAATGTAAAAATTATGAGCAGGTAATACTTGAGCACAAACAAATCTATGAGGTAATCAAAAACAGAGATACCACCAAGATAGAGGAGATAGTTAAAAAGCATCTTTACGGCGGCATTGATAGAATCAATGCGACTTTCAGTAATAGATTTGATGAAATATTTATAGCATATTAAAGGAGGACTTTATGGATATTCGTTATTCAGCAAACCAAAGAGACTTTAAATTTTACACTACAGATGAGATAAGAGATGAATTCCTTATTCAGGACCTTTATCAGGAGGATACTGTAGTTGCCGTATATTCACATGTGGACAGAATGGTAACTTTAGGATGTATGCCTGTAAATGAGACGGTTTCCATAGATAAGGGAATTGATGTGTGGTCAAACTTCGGTACAAAGTATTTTCTTGAAAGAAGAGAAATCGGTATTTTCAATATAGGAGGCAAGGGCGAAATCGTTGCGGATGATGAAGTCTTTACACTTGACTATAAAGATTGCCTCTATATCACAAAGGGTACAAAGAATGTTACATTCAGAAGTTTTGACAAAAGCAATCCTGCAAAGTTTTATATGGTAAGTGCTCCGGCACATATTTCATATAAGACCACTTTTATATCAATCAAGGATGCGGCAAAGAAGCCTCTGGGTGACAATAAGACTGCAAACAAGAGAGTTATCAACCAGTTTATACATCCCGATGTACTTCAAACCGCACAGCTTTCCATGGGTATGACGGTTCTTGATGAGGGTAATGTATGGAATACTATGCCTGCACATACTCATGAAAGAAGAATGGAAGTGTATATGTACTTTGAAGTTCCAAAGGACAATGTCATCTTCCATCTTATGGGAGAGCCCAATGAAACAAGACATATTGTAATGCACAATGAAGAAGCCGTTATTTCACCTTCTTGGAGTATACATTCAGCGGCAGGTACATCAAACTATACCTTTATCTGGGCAATGGGCGGAGAAAATCAGGCATTTGACGATATGGACGTTATAAAGAATGAGGACTTAAGATAATGGAGAATGTTTTAAACAGTTTCAGACTTGACGGTAAAATCGCACTTGTTACCGGTGCATCTCATGGAATAGGCTTTGCAATGGCAAAAGCACTTTCCGACGCAGGTGCGAAGGTAATATTTAACAGCAGTTCAGAGGACGGACTGAAAAAAGGTCTTGAAGCATATAATAAGGAAAATATAAAAGCTCACGGTTATGTATGTGATGTAACCAAGGAAGAAGAAGTAAAAATAATGGTAGCCGATATTGAAAAGAATATCGGTGAAATAGATATTTTGGTAAACAATGCCGGAATTATAAAAAGAATTCCGATGACCGATATGAGTGTGAATGAGTTTAACTCTGTTATAGATGTGGATCTTATAGCTCCTTTTATTATGGCAAAGGCTGTTTTACCGGGTATGGTAAAAAGAAGAAGTGGCAAAATAATAAATATCTGCTCCATGATGAGTGAGCTTGGAAGAGAAACCGTAAGCGCCTATGCAGCAGCAAAGGGCGGTTTAAAGATGCTTACAAAAAACATTGCTTCCGAATACGGTCAGTATAATATTCAGTGTAACGGAATCGGTCCGGGATATATTGCAACCTCACAGACTGCACCTCTTCGTGAGATACAGCCTGACGGAAGCAAACATCCTTTTGATTCCTTTATACTTGCAAAGACTCCTGCAAACAGATGGGGAGACCCTGTTGACCTTGCAGGTCCTGTAGTATTCCTCTCATCCCCCGCATCCGACTTTGTAAACGGACATATACTCTATGTAGACGGCGGAATACTTGCTTATATAGGAAAACAACCTTAAAACATGGTGAGGGGCTGTCGGTATACCGACAGCCCCCTTATTATTTAAATTAATTATAGATTATATTAAATAAAACCGGCATATTTTATAAGTATAATGATTTGTAACACTATACTTATAATCCCAATAATCATTCTTAAAATCAATGTATTTTTACTTAAATCTTTCCCTAAAATAATCGATTTTATTGAATCATACGCTACAGAAACAGAATACAATTCAAATGCTAGCATGGTAATATTATCCCTCATATTTGATGTATCTACAAAAAATATAGCTATATTAAGAATAAAGATTATAACCCATAGTATACTTAATAATATGTTAGCTTCTCTTTTCATGACATTAATACCCCCTTCACAAGATCAAATATAATATATATTACTTCTTTATTATATCAGGAATATTACCCTTTTTAAATCCATATGAATTGTAGCCTCTGTAAGCCGAACTTTCTGAATTTCCGGCATTGATAATTGCTGCATAATTTCGATCCTCATTCAGATTTTCCTTATAAGGACTGTCACAAATAACCAGTTTATCTAAAATATCTTCTATATCCTTTTTATCTGTAAAGGTCTTTGGCGTAGTCTCACTTGAATAAGACTCAACTTCTTCGATATTATTATCTAAGTCAATATTTTCCCAATCATTATAAGACACATCTATGCTTTGCACATACTCTGCAGGGAACTTATATATAACCTCTACATCCATCTCCTTTAATAAAGCCAAAGTCTCCTTAAACTCCGGATATATCGGATAAAAACCCACAGATTCGAGTGAACTTGCATATATATTATCCCATTTTGAGTTTGTAGCACTTGTGCTGTCACTGGTATAATTAAATCCGGCATACTTTTTTAGTGCATCTTCCATAAACTCATTATTAAATCTTATGGATGCAAAAGGATAACTTTTTAATTTTGTTTCATAATCAAGATTCATCAACTCTTTCTTATAGGTTTCCACAATCTTTTTCTTCAACTCATCGTCATGAAACACTATATGAGTATCATTATCCATTATACCGTTAAAATCCAAACTTACTATATTTTCGGCATCTTCAGAAAGTATAGGATAGATACTTTTTTTGTAACTTTCATCAGCATAAATACTTGAAAGTCCTGAAGTACTTTGATCTAAATCCACATAATAAACTCTGCCTACGGTTCTTCCGTTTTTAAGCTTATATGAGATTAGAACTTTGTCAAAATCTCCATACATCTCCAAATCATATTTTGCGGCTTCTATGCCTTGCCTGGCCAACTCCAATACTGCATCTTTATTTTGTATGTCCATTTTCTTTATCAGGTCGGCTTCTATCTTACTGTTACTTGCATAGTCCACATCAACAAACGAGTCATTATAATATCCGTCCGAAATTTTAACTTTATTATAGTACTGGTCGGAATTTCTTTCCAAAAGATTTGATATTACCGCTGTACTCTTTATCTGTGAAGCACTCGGAATATAGCTGTCATATCCGAATATATCAAACTGAAAAGCTGCCGCTATAAATATTGAAATTATTATAAGCACAAGTAATTCAATCTTTTTTGCAAAAATCTTTTTAAAATCCTGATTGTATATGATTTCCATTACACAATGAGTAATAACTCCGCTCACTATAAGTCCGAAAAGTCCCCAGCCAATGCTGTTATTCATTACTTCATATCCCAAAAGATACATGAGCATACTCATAAATATAACCATCATTGACTTTATAGGTAATTTTATAATATTAAAACTTACACTCTTACCTGCCGCTTCCGAGGCTCTCTTCTTATAAAGAAAAAGATTTATAAATAAAAATGCTATACTTGCAAGTATCACTATTATAATTCTTACAAACCATCTGAGCTCTGTTATATTAAACATAAGAATAAAGCTCGACATATTAGGGAGGAGATCTTCAATAATAAATCCCGAACTATAGTAGGTAGTAAAGAATGAACTTTGATACCCTTTTAGCATAAGTGAAAGTAATGGGAAGTAAAAGCTGAAAAATCCGCAGGCAAATATTCCTATAAGCATATTTCCTGTCAGCATTATTGAAAATACTGTTAAAAAATAGCTCAGTATAAATAATAATGTCCACTCCGCTATAGCCCATAATGCCGATGTAATCACCATTATTTCACCTGTATTTGCAAGTACCAAAAGACTTGCCACAATTTCACAGATAATAAAAGGTATAACAACTATCAATATGCCGTTTATTATCTTTATAAAATAGAGGACTTCTCTTTTTACAGGTAAACTGTGATATAAATCCACCTTCTTTTTGGAATACAGATATGCAAATCCTGACATTGCCATAACCAGAGACAATACTATAAATATAATTCCAAAAAAAGGATTTGTAACATCTATATAGGAAATGAAGTTTAATGCCAAATCCTCTCTATAAGAGTATGAAGAGTATGCGCTACCTTCATATAAATTAAAACTTATCATCATAGCGGTCGCCACGATAAGCGAAAAGAAAAATATAAGAATACTGATTGCCAGAGTCCAGACTCTTGTTTTAAAGTCCTCTTTCATCAATTTAAAAAATAAGCTTTTTGATGTCATATCCATACACCTCCGTTTCACTTATAAATATCTCTTCAAGACTCAGTCCCATCATTTCATAGAATACAGGAGCAAAGGACTCCATTTTCTCTCTTATATCCTCCTCATTTCCCTTTATCGTAATTGTGTGTACTCTGCCGCTGTTTTTCACCTGCATAATATCAAGCTCTTTAAGTCTTTCCATATCGAAGTCTTTTTCAAATACACATTGCACCTTATGGATATTCAACTTCATATCGGATACATCCTTTGATAAAAGTATTCCGCCCTTATGCAAAAGTCCCACATGATCGCATATATCCTCAAGCTCTCTAAGGTTATGTGAAGCTATTATAGGTGTAAGGCCTCTTTCATCCATCTCCTTTGCAAAAAGACTCTTTACCGCCTGCCTCATTACAGGGTCAAGTCCGTCAAATGTTTCATCACAAAGCAGATATCTGGTATTTGCAGCCACTCCTATTGCAATGCAGAGTTGCTTTTTCATACCCTTTGAGAAAGTATTTATCTTTCTGTTGATATCCAGATCAAGTGCCTTTAAAATATCTTGACATTTCTTAACATCAAAGTCTCTGTAAACAGATGTATAAAACTTTATTATCTCCTTCGGTGTGGTATTTGAAAAGAAAAACTGGTCATCTGAAATATAGAAAAACTTTTCTTTTGCCTTTATATTTTCAAATACATTTTCATCATCTATAAGTATCTCACCGCTGTCAGGTTTCAGTATTCCGGCAAGTACTTTTAAAAATGTACTCTTTCCCGCACCGTTGGTACCTATAAGTCCGAACACATCTCCGTCTCTTATGCTTGCATTGATATTGTCAAGCGCCTTTATATTGTCAAAACTCTTGCTTAAATTCTTTGCTTCTATCATGCTCCCTCCTTCGCTTTATGTTCCGGATAAAACTCTTCCACTTTTTTGCAAAATTCTTCCTTACTTATTATCTTTCTTGATTTGTCCACAAGTTCTTCAAGCTCTTTATATATGATGCTTTTCTTGTTTTCCTTTATAACATCCATATCGGCCACAAAACTTCCGACACCTTTTACGCTGTATACATAGCCTTGGCGTTCCAACTCGATATATGCCTTTTGTATAGTGTTGGGATTTATCGAGAGGTCTACGGCAAGACTGCGTACAGACGGAAGCTTATCTCCGGGCTCCAATGCCCCGATAAGCATAAGATCCGAAAGCCTGTCCACTACCTGTTCGTAGATGGCTCTCTTATCTCTTGAGTCAATTACAATCATAGATTTCTCCTTTTAACTGTATTATCTATCATAGTACAGTTAATATAGCATTTTTTTTATATTTTTTCAATGTTTTCTTTCGACCTTTATTCATTAATCCATTTTCGTAGCTGTGTATTAGAATCATTTCTTATTGAATTCAAAACCATGTTTTTCCATAAAAAATACCGACCTCCTAATCGTTAGATTTTGGTCTAACTTTTAGTGGTCGGTACCAATCGTTAAGACAACAGCCTTTTTATAAATTCAAAATCATTTGTTTTTTCCTGACACTTCCAAAAATAATACTACAATTCCACAAACACCTGCAAGAATGAAACTAATCATTCCAAAGCACACATCCATAATATTACTCATATCCATACAGTAGATATGTGCAGCTACTGTTACAAAAGCTGCAATTATCAAAAACAAATATATAACTACCATTATGTTGGAATTTATCTTCTTATCCTTACTTAACTTACCATTATCATATAATAAAAGCCCATCTTCTTCACTTTTATCTCTCCTTTTTGAAAATTCAAAAACTACCTCTACAATAAATACAATGCCACAAACAATATTCAGCACAACACCAAAGACCGCCGTAGTGCTCACCACCCTCATTTCATTATAAAAGAATACTGCCGAATATAGAAAGCCTATGGCAAAACAAAAACACAGTAAAACTTTAAAAACATTTTTCATAAACTTCATTCCTTAAATATACTCAGGTACATGTAAATATTAGATCACTTTAATAATACTATATAAACAAAATAATACAATCCTTTTATTTTTATCTATTATGCGGTATACTAGTAAGGTAGGGTTATTATAATTAAAAATATATAAATACTAACAAACCGAGCCCTTATACTAAATTTATACTATGATATAGCAAAAAAAACAAAAAAATGTTATAATAGTTATTTGTAAATTTTTATGAGGAAGAATATATGATAACAAAAAGAGAAGATATAAGAAATATTGCCATTATCGCCCATGTAGACCACGGTAAAACTACATTGGTCGATCAGCTCTTAAAACAAAGCGGTGTTTTCAGGGCAAATCAGGAAGTGGCTGAAAGAGTAATGGACTCAAATGATATAGAGAGAGAAAGAGGAATCACCATTCTGTCAAAAAATACGGCAGTACACTATGGCGATACCAAGATAAATATCATAGATACACCGGGACATGCGGACTTCGGCGGAGAGGTTGAGCGTGTTCTTAAAATGGTAAACGGAGTTGTTTTGGTAGTAGATGCCTATGAAGGTGCTATGCCTCAGACAAAGTTCGTTCTGAGAAAAGCTCTTGAGCTTGACCTTGAAGTACTTTGCCTTATCAATAAATGTGACAGAGAGGAAGCAAGACCTGAGGAAGTTGTTGATGAGATCCTGGAGCTTTTACTTGACCTTGATGCAAACGAGCATCAGCTTGATTGTCCTTTCCTCTTTGCAAGTGCAAGAGGCGGCTGGGCAAGATACAATGTAAATGACACCAATGAGGATATGAAGCCTTTATTTGAGACTATAATCAAGCATATACCTGCACCTACAGGTGATGAAGATGCGGATCCTCAGGTACTTATCAGTACAATCGACTACAATGAATATGTAGGTAGAATCGGTGTAGGTAAGGTCGATAACGGTATTATCAAAGTAAATCAGGAAGTTGCTTTGGTAAATCACCACGACCCCGATAAGATGAAAAAAGTAAAGATAGGTAAGCTTTATGAATATGAAGGCTTAAACAGAATTGAAGTTAATGAAGCAAGAATAGGTTCAATAGTAGCCATCTCAGGTATTCCCGATATTCATATAGGAGATACTCTGACATCGGTTGAAAATCCCGAGGCAATTCCGTTCCAAAAGATTTCAGAGCCTACAATCTCTATGAACTTTATGGTAAATGACTCTCCTCTTGCAGGTAGAGAAGGAAAATACATCACTTCAAGACATTTGCGTGAAAGACTCTTTAGAGAGTTAAATACCGATGTCAGCCTCAGAGTGGAGGAAACAGAGTCTCCTGATTGCTTTAAGGTATCAGGTAGAGGTGAGCTTCACCTTTCAGTTCTTATAGAGAATATGAGAAGAGAAGGTTTTGAGTTTGCCGTAAGTAAGGCCGAAGTTATTTATCACTATGATGAGAGAAACCAAAAGCAGGAGCCTATGGAGCTTGCATTCGTAGATGTTCCTGACGAGTTCTCAGGTGCCGTTATTCAAAAGCTTACATCACGAAAGGGTGAACTTCAGGGAATGAGTCCGACACATGGCGGATATACAAGACTCCAATTCCTTATTCCTTCCCGAGGTCTTATAGGCTACAGAGGTGAGTTTATGACCGACACCAAGGGAAACGGTATTCTCAATACAGAGTTTGACGGTTATGCTCCATATAAGGGTGATATGTTCTATAGAAAGACCGGTTCTCTTATCGCTTTTGAGAGCGGCGAGTCTATTACCTACGGCCTTTTCAATGCACAGGAGCGCGGTACTTTATTTATAGGTCCCGGAGAAAAGGTATATGCAGGTATGGTTATCGGTAAGAACGGTAAGGCTGAGGATGTTGAAATCAATGTATGTAAGACAAAGAAACTTACAAATACAAGATCATCCAGTGCGGATGAGGCGCTCAGACTTGTTACACCGAAAGTCATGAGCCTTGAGGAATCACTTGAATTTATAGATACCGATGAGCTTTTAGAGGTAACTCCTGAAAATCTTCGTATCAGAAAGAAAATCCTCGATCCGACACTTAGAAAACGTTCTATGATAAAGTCGAAGCAATAATATATAAAGGTATCCGCTTTTGGATGCCTTTTTTTATTAATAATAGCTTATAAAAAATAAAGATTATTTAAAGCTGATAGCCTATATTAAATTAATGATGTATAATTCGGTATAAGGGCAAATGCTCCGGATTATTTATGTAAATTTATTTTGAAAAGGAAAAAGTGATGAATAAAGAGAATGAAAATAAAACTCCCGAGAAAAGCTCCAAGTCACCCGGATCAAGAAAAAAGAAATATATAAACAAATTTATATTTCAGGCTGTAAAGACATTTTTTCTTGCACTGCTTGTAGTGACCGTTCTTGGAGGTGCCATGGCGGTAGGCATGATAAAGGGTATTATAGACAATGCCCCTGATGTGGACGTTGACAGTATTGTTCCTTTAGGATATGCCACCACAGTATACAATGCATCCGGTCAGGTTACCGATACCTTGGTAATGGCCGGTTCAAACCGTGAAGAGGTAACTTATGACGAACTTCCGAAAGTTCTTATTGATGCATTCGTGGCAATAGAGGACTCCCGATTTTGGAAGCATAACGGAATAGATACCAGAGCTATACTCAGAGCGGTCAGCGGTGTAATAACCGGAAACAGTTCATCAGGTGGCGGCTCTACCATAACACAGCAGCTTATAAAGAATAATGTGTTCAACGGCGGTAGAGAAAGAAGTTTCGGAGAAAAGGTAGAAAGAAAATTCCAGGAAATGTATCTTGCCGTAAAGCTTGAAAAACAGATGGATAAAAAGTTGATACTTACAAATTATCTGAATACCATCAACCTTGGAAGCAACTCACTGGGAGTAAAAGTTGCCGCAAGAAGGTACTTCGGAAAGGAAGTATCCGACTTGACTCTTTCCGAAGCCACTGTAATAGCCGGTATAACAAAGGGGCCTACCAAGTACAACCCTATTACCGGTCAGGAGGCAAATTCCGAAAGAAGAAAAATAATACTTCAATATATGTATGAGCAGGGCTATATCACAAAGGAACAGCAGGAGGAGGCTCTTGCAGATGATGTGTATTCAAGAATCCAAAATATAAATACGCTTGCAAAGGAAAAAAATAATCACTACAGCTATTTTACAGATGCTTTGATTTCACAGGTTACATCCGCATTTATAAATGAACTGGGATATACCGAAACTCAGGCACATAATCTTTTGTACAGCGGAGGTCTCTCAATATATACCACTCAGGATCCTTCACTTCAGCAGATTGTGGACAGCGAAGTCAACAATCCTGAAAACTATCCTGATACAAAGTATGCACTTGAATACAGACTTACAGTCACAGACAGTGAAAAGAACACACATAATTATTCCGAAAAGGATATTAACAAATACCATTCAGATGTGCTTCATGACGGTTTTAACGGACTTTATACTACTGAAGATGCCGCAAAAGCTGATGCTGAAAGCTATAAAGCTACAGTTGTTAAAGATGGAGATACGGTCGTAGGTGAAAGTGTAAAAACTGTTTTGGAACCTCAGGTTTCCTTTGTTCTTATGGATCAAAAAACCGGTGCCGTAAAAGCTATAAACGGAGGTAGAGGCGAAAAGACATCTTCACTTTCTTTAAACAGAGCTACAAACACTACCAGACAGCCGGGCTCAACTTTTAAAGTTGTGTCTTCATTTGCACCTGCACTTGATACCAGCGGTGATACTTTGGCTACAACATATTATGATGCCGAATATACAATAGGAGAAAAAACTTTCCAAAACTGGTATGACAAGCAGGGATATATGGGATGGTCAAGTATTCGTGACGGTATCATATATTCTATGAATATAGTTGCATTGAAAACACTTATGGAAACTGTAACACCAAGAGTAGGCGTACAGTATGCCAAGGACTTCGGTATTACCACCCTTACGGATCAGGACTACAATGCATCCCTCGCACTCGGAGGTCTTACAAAGGGTGTTACAAACCTTGAACTTACAGGTGCCTTTGCAACAATAGCAAATCAAGGTGTATATACAAAGCCGGTCTTCTTTACAAAGATTGTAGACCACAACGGAAAGACCTTGATTGATAATACTACTCCACAGACTCACAGAGTTATAAAGGACTCAACCGCATTCCTTCTTACAGATGCTATGGCTGCATCTACAGAAAACAACAGAAAGTTTGCAAGCAGCGGAATAAATATAAATTCCACATCTACCAGAGCTCATCTCGATAATATGAGTGTAGCAGGTAAATCAGGTACAACTTCTAAGAATGTGGACGTATGGTTTGTAGGATTTACACCGTATTATACAGCAGGAGTATGGGCAGGATGTGATGAAAATCAGACTCTCTCAGACACCGGAGGTACAAGCTTCCACAAGGATATATGGCGAAAGATAATGACTAAAGTTTCAGAAGGTTCCGAGGATATAGGATTCCCCGTTCCTGATTCCGTTGAAACCGCAGTAGTATGCAGAAAGTCGGGAAAACTTCCTATACCCGGAGTTTGTGACCACGACCCTCGTGGCGATTCTACATATACCGAATATTTTGCCAAAGGAACGGTACCTACAGATGTATGCGATCACCATACTACAGTGACGGTATGTAGTGAAAGCGGTCTGTTGCCTACTGCAAACTGTCCGAATACGGTTACAAGGGTTGCACTTATAGTTCCAAGCGGACAGTCAAATACCGATGATTCACAGTATGCGGTACCTACGGCCACATGTACCATCCATGCCGGACCAAGTCAAATAATTGACCCTAATGCACCTACCGCAAATGACGGAGACGACTCAGGAGTCGGTGTGTCACCAAGGGCAAGTGTAAATCATCCGGTTGTAAATCCGAAACAAAATAATGTAACTGTAGGTGTAGCACCGAACGGTGATGTTATCGGAGCGACACCGGGAAGTAATTCATCCGGTCAATCACCTAATACAATTGTTGCACCGACTAAAGCAAACCCAAACAGTTCAAAACCTAAGAGGCAGCCTTCAGAAATAAAAATTCCTGAGACCACCACAGCCTCACCTATAAAGACAGGGCCTTCTTCAAAAGAACCTGAGGATTCCGATGTATTACATGGTCCCGGAGTTACTCCGACCACTGAAGCACCACGTTCAGGCCCCGGTGCTCATATGTCCACTGAAGGCCCCGGAGGCCAAGGTTCTCCGGTACTTATAGGACCCGGACAATAATATTCAAACAAAAAATGAGCTCTACGATTTGTAGAGCTCACTTTTTTATTCACCTAAAATCATCTTGTCGGTCAATACAGCATCCGTTCCTGAATACAATTCCATTATATCTGAAACCGTCATATTCTTTCTCATATCGCCTTCAAGAACTTTTAAAATACTTCCGTTATTCATAACTATAGTTTTATTTCCGAAATGCAAGGCATCTTTGATATTATGTGTAATCATCAAAGTTGTAATATTATTTTCAGTTACTATCCTGTCGGTTATTTCCATTATCTTTTTACTTGTCTTTGGATCAAGAGCCGCAGTATGCTCATCAAGTAACAGAAGTTCAGGTGTTTCCATAGTAGCCATCAAAAGAGTAAGCGCCTGCCTTTGTCCGCCGCTGAGTCCTCCGACTTCATTTTTCAATCTGTGCTCAAGCCCCAAGCCAAGTTTTGTACATACAGATTTGAAATACTCTCTGTCACTTCTTCTTACTCCAAGTCCGAATCTCACCTTTTTACCGCGGCTGTATGCCAGTCCCATATTTTCTTCTATCGTCATATGAGGTGCCGTACCCTTTAGAGGATCCTGATACAGCCTGCCTATGAATCTTGCTCTTTTATGCTCCTTCATATATGTGATATCAAGTCCGTTATTATATATTCTTCCGCTCTCCACTTCTATATTACCTGCAATCGCATTTAACATAGTGGATTTTCCTGCACCGTTACTACCTATTACAGTTACAAAATCTCCGTCATTTAATTTAAGATTCAAATCACGTAAGGCCTTTTTATCATTTACGGTGTCCTTATTAAATATTACATTAACATTTTTAATTTCCAGCATGTATCTTTCTCCATCTTGCAATTGTAGGTTTTATCAAAGGTATGCTTATTGCAATCACAACTATTACCGCTGAGAAGAGCTTTAAGTATATGGCCGGAAGCCCAAGTCCGAATGCTACCGCAAGCATTATACGATATATTATCGCACCTACTACCACGGCAATCAAATGTCTTAACATCCCTCTTTTTCCTATAACAGTCTCTCCGATTATGATACTTGCAAGTCCAAGTACCAGCATTCCGGTTCCTACTCCATGTGTAGCTGTCATATTGTACTGTGCATATATTGCGCCGGAGAAAGCTACTATAAGATTGCAAAGCGCAAAGCCCAGTATTTTCATAGCATCTGTATTTATACTTGAACTTCTGACCATTGCCTCATTATCACCGGTAGCTCTAAGAGAAAGTCCTACTTGCGTCATTAAAAATAACTTTAATGCGGCTACTAAAACAACAACAATTATGAACAACAAAATCAACTTTCCGATATCGGTTGTACCTATAAAGAACCTTCCTTCAAAAGGAGTAAATACAGTCTTTTCACCATAAAAGAAAACACTTGGCTTATCACCCATTACAAAGAGATTTATAGAGTACAGGCCCGTCATTGTAAGTATTCCTGCCAATATAGCATGGATTTTCAATTTTGTATGTAATATACCGGTAACAATGCCTGCAATCATTCCGCCTAAGGCACCCATTAAAAGTCCCATAGCCGGATTTTTAGCTACAGACCATATAGCACTGTAAGCCAGGCCTGTAACAAAACTTCCGTCCACCGTCAAATCCGGCAGGTCCAAAATTCTGAAAGCTATAAATAATCCCAGTGATAATATTGCAAAAATCAGTCCAAGTTCAATACTACCAAGTAATGTTGATAATGTCATTTTTACTCCTATTTATTTGATTTAATCTCGACAAATTTCTTGTCTGTTTTGATGCTCTCAGGTATCTCTATACCGAGTGCGGCTGCTGTATCTGTATTTACATAGATAAACAAATCATCCTTAAATACTTTTACAGGGATTTCATTTACAGATTTTCCCTTAAGTATTTCATCCACCATCTTGGCTGTTTCTTTTCCGAGATCTGTATAGTCAATACCCACTGTAGCAAGACCGCCGTCCATTACCATAGAGTCTGCACCTACATATATAGGCTTTTTAGCCTTTATTGCCTCTGATGTAAGTATAGGCATAGCCTCTGCAACAGTATTGTCGTTTGATACAAATATCATATCCACTTTTTCAAAAAGTGATGCTGCTGCTGTTTGAAGGTCGGCACTTGTAGAAATACTTACTGTTTCAAGCTCAAGATTTTTCTCTTTTACATAGTTTTCAAGTAATCCAAGATTAGTTACAGAATTGTCCTCTCCCGGATTGTATATGAAACCTACCTTCTTTACATCAGGAGTAATCTGAAGTGCCAGATCCATTATTTTATCAATCTGTACGGCATCACTTGTACCTGTCATTCCCTTGTCAGGCGCATTCATATCTGTAAGTATTCCTGCACCTATAGGATCTGTAACTGCAGAGAAAACTACAGGTGTTGTCTTTGTCAAACTCATAGCTCCCTGTGCTACAGGTGTAGCGATACCTACTACAACATCCTGCTTATCTCCCTCAAATCCCTGAACTATACTTGTGATATTTGACATATCTCCCTGTGCATTTTGGAATGTTATCTTAACATTCTCACCGTCCACATATCCTAAGTTCTTTAACTCATCTTTAAATGAATTATATATTATATCAAGTGATTTATGCTCAACCAGCTGAATTACTCCTATTTTTTTCATATCTGCGCTGTCTTTAGCCTCCGCTTTTGCACTCTCGGTAGCACTGCTTTGTTCTGCGGTAGTTTCTGTATTAGAGCTCTTAGCCGTATCCGCTTTTGGTGTACATCCTGCCATCAAAGCCGCACCTATTGCAATAATTCCAAGTTTCTTTATTAAATTCATTTTCTTCTCCTTAAGGCATTCGATATAGAGATATATTTACCGAGAGTGATCTTTGCACAAAAAAACGCAGGCTCTCTTATCCAAAGGACAAGCAAAGCCTGCGGTACCACCTTCATTAGTAAAAATACTCTCTCTAAAAAAATGCTGACACATTTTCTGCCCGGTAACGGGAGCACCCGTCTTAGCTACTTGTTTCCTTTCACCTCGCCCTCATGGGTCCATATTAAAATCGTCATCCCTATCGGTTCTCAGCACCTCCGACTCTCTGTGAGTAACTAATTTCTTTTCTCCCAATCAACGGTTTTATTAATTTATACTGTAAAAACATAAAATTGTCAACATTTACTACTAAAATTTATGCATTTATTTTCCTGAAAAAATTCACTATCAGCGGCATTACTATAACAAATGAAATAATATCCGCCACCGGCTGTGCAAGCTGTATTCCGTATATTCCCAAAAATTTCGGCAATATAAGCACCATCGGAACAAATGTAATACCGCTTCTTAAAAACGAAGCTATTGATGAAGCCAGATTTTCTCCCGCTCCCTGAAACATCATACTGGCGACAAGTGTAATAGGTGATAAGAATAAAACCACACATTGTGCTCTTAAGGCAAAGGTTCCAATATTTATAACATCGGCATCATCTCTGAATAAACCTATTATATGTCCTGAAAATATTAGTGAGACAACACTTAAAATTCCTATTATTATCATACTGAGTCCACAGCAAAATACAAAAGCCCTCTTCACACGCTTAAACTTCTTTGCACCGTAGTTAAAAGCCGATACGGGTTGAAATCCCTGTGAAATTCCAAGTGCAACGGCAAATATAAAATTACATACCCTGCCGACAATACTCATAGCCGCAATAGCCGCGTCACCATAAGGCATGGACATATAGTTTAAAACCATAGTTGAAACACTCATCATTCCCTGTCTTATCAGACTCGGAAAGCCTGTCTCCAATATATTTACAATATCCTTTGCATCCTTTGATACTGCTGAAAGTCTAAGCCTGGAAACGGTTCTTTCTCCACCGAACATTGCAAGCAATACAAAAAAACTTATAACCTGTGAAACCGCAGTTGAGATACCTGCCCCCAAAGTGCCCATATTAAATACAAATATAAATATCGGGTCTCCGATAATATTTAATACTCCACCAAGAGTAAGACCTACCATTGCAAGTGCGGCTTTACCCTCATATCTCAGAACATTATTCAGCACACAACTTCCTGTCATAAAAGGAGCTGAAAGAAGTATACAGATTCCGTAGCTCTTTGCATAAGGCATTATCGTATCGGTACTTCCCATCAGTCTAAGCAAAGGCTCCATAAATACTATGCCGAAGATCATTATAAGCACACCCAAAACAAGTGACATAAAAAATCCTGTCGATGCAAACTTTATGGCCTCATCGCCCTGCTTATTTCCAAGCTTTCTGGATATATTTGAGCCGCAACCGTGACCGCACATAAATCCGAGTGCCTGATTTATAGTCATCAAAGAGAATACTATACCTATAGCGGCAGAAGCACTGGTTCCGAGCTTTCCGACAAAAAATGTATCCGCCATATTGTAAATATTCGTTACAAGCATACTTATGATAGTGGGAATGCTGAGCCGCAAAATCAGTTTTTCTACAGGAGTCTCTGTCATTTCCCTGTACTGCCTGTCTAGGGCATTCATATTTTCCATAAGCTACCTGCCTTTCTGCTCACATATAAAAAATATCGACATTGTCACTATAAAATAAAACCATGTGGCAGGATTTGAAAACCATGTGGTAAAAAATGAAAGCGCAAGATAAATAAATACTTGTGCATATATAATATAGAATGTTGCATGCCTTGTACTTCTAATCAATTTCTCAAAGAAATAACCGATGCAGCCAAGTGCCGCGGAAAATACGACAACACCTGCTATTCCGAAGTCATAAAAGGCATCATAAAATAATGTCACTGTTGTAAGTTCCGTTTTATTTACAAAAATAGGGAAGTCCACTATCTTCGGATATATAAACTTAATTCCCGTAAGTGCCCAAAGAGGAAACAGCCCCTTTAACCCGAAGCTGTGTTTCGGCAATTCCTTTATCAGAGTATCCAAATTGTCATAATTATTTGCAATATAAATATATGGCTGACTTATAAATATAGGCAGATTATATTTCATTTCAAATATACCGTTAAGATACTCCACATTATGGCTTCTTGCCACAGAAAGCAATAAATATACCGGAACGATAAATACTATAACGCTCACAAAATATACAGGTCTTATCCTTTCCCTCTTTAATATAAGTAAGGTTACAAAGGCAAGAAGCACAGCAAACATAAACTGAAATCTTGATACACAAAGTATCGGTATCGCCATAGCAATAATATTTGCTAAAACCAAAAATATTACCTTTATAATCCCAAGCCTGCTCTCTTCATTTAAGTAGACAATACTGAAAGCCGGCACCAAAATACAGCTTACTGTAAAGTAATGTACGCCTGAAATATGAAAATAAGAGTATGCATGAGGAACACCTTTTTCAAAAAGAGGAATAAAGTCCAGTACAATGGCCTCTATATTAAAAGCTGTCAAAGATGTGAGCGCAAGTATAATGATACATGCATACATCATATCCTCATTGCTTCTTTCAAGCACTCTCTCTCCGTTTGAATAAGGATTACCCTTAATCGCCTTCAATATTTCAAATACAATATAAAAACATCCGAAGGCCAGACAAAAGCAGATCCATGTAGTATCTCCCCATGGTTTTGCAAGGTATGAAAGCTTCATAGCTGCAAGACCCTCACCGCCGATAAACGCCAGTGCAAAAACACCTCTAAGATTTACCAATGATTTTGAGTATCTGTATTCCTTAATATACAGATACAATGCCGCCAAAATTAGAACAAACCCGGACAGGGCATAACGCTCCATCCGGGATAATACATACGCTAATAAACTGCAAACAGTGTATATTAACATCCAAGCTCCTCTGTCAATTTCTTTAAGTACTCTTTAATCTCACTCTCTGTTGACATCTCAAGCACCTTATCCACCTTAGCTTTCAAGTCCTTGCTGTCACACCCGGAAATTATCTGTCTGGACTTCAGTATACTCGAAGCCGACATTGAAAATTCATCCATTCCCCATGCTAAAAGTGCAGGAATAAGCAAAGGATCCGCCGCAGCCTCACCGCACATTCCGACCATTATTCCGGCCTTTTTACCTTCTGTAATAATTCTGTTGATACTTCTGAGTACTGCAGGTGAAAATGGTGAATACAGACCTGCAATCTTTACATTTCCTCTGTCTACTGACATTGTATATTGAATAAGATCATTGGTACCTATACTGAAGAAATCCACCTCTTTTGCGAATATATCGGCAAGTAATGATGCAGCTGCGGTCTCAACCATGATACCGACTTCTATATTTTTATTATATGCAATATTCTTCTCATCAAGTTCTTTCTTTATATCATTTATAAGCGCCTTAGCATCTCTTATTTCATCCATGGATGTAATCAGCGGCAACATTATCTTGATATTTCCGAAAGCACTTGCACGAAGCAATGCTCTAAGCTGCGGTATATAAATATCATCTTTTCTGTCAAGGCAGAGTCTTATGGCACGATATCCGAGGAAAGGATTCTCATCCTGTACTATTCCCATATAAGGGATTTCCTTATCACCGCCTATATCAAGAGTTCTGATAATAACAGGCTTTCCTTCCATGGCCACAGCTACTTCCTTGTAGCTTTCAAACTGCTCTTCTTCGGTAGGAATACAGTCTCTGTCCATAAATAAGAACTCGGTTCTGAAAAGTCCGATACCTTCGCCGCCGTTTTCAATTACCTTTTTGGCATCCTCAGGGCTTCCGATATTTCCGGCTATTTCCACCTTCTTACCGTCCTTAGAAATACTTGGCAATTCTCTGTATTTCTTTAACAGTTCCTTGTTTTCATCATACTTTTTCTTTTTATCCTCATACTCGGTTTTTTCGACATCTGTCGGCAGTATAATGACCTCTCCGCTCTCACCGTCAAGAAGTATATCCGTGTCGTCACTTATATCCTCAGGAAGATTTGAAAGTCCCACTACTGCAGGTATTTCAAGTGCTCTTGCAAGAATAGCCGAATGTGAGGTCTTTCCTCCAAACTGTGTAACTATTCCGAGCACATTCTCTGGATTAAGTCCTGCCGTCATAGAAGGTGTCAAATCCTTTGCAACCAGAATACTGCCATAAGGAAGTTTTGAAAGATCGGTATTTTCTATACCGAGTATCTTCTTTATAAGTCTTGTTTTAATATCAAGCATATCGGTAGCTCTTTGCTGCATAAGTTCGTCATCCATTGAAGCAAATACTGCAGCATATTGATTACATACCTCTTCTATCGCATACTCCGCACAAACACTCTCACCTTTTATACGGTTAACTATCTCATCCACAAGCATAGGGTCTGACATAAGCATAATATGTCCGAACAAAATCTCCGCTTCCTTCGCCGAAGCATTCTTTTCCAAAGCCTGCGACATCTCTTCGGTCTCAGCCTTAGTGATATCCAGAATTCTCATGAAGTTATTCACTTCAGCTTCACTATTAGGAATACTTTTCTTTACAACTTCCACATTTTGTTCTCTGACTACTTTTGCAGCTCCGATACCGATACCCTCGGCAGCTCCTACGCCATAAATTTTCATTATAAACCTCTACTTACTTTAACTCACCAAAACCTGAATTTATCAAATTCTTTAAAGCTTCCAAAGCCTCATTCTCATCCCTGCCGTCACATGTTATCTTAATGGCATCACCACATTTTACACATGCCGCAAGCACACTCAGAACACTCTTGGCATTTGCTGTAGCATCCTTAAATATAATATATATTTTAGAATCATATTTCAATGCTTCCTTGCATAAATTGCCTGCCGGTCTTAAATGCAAGCCACTTGGGTTTATCACCTTAAGTTCTTCTGAAACCATCCTAAAAAACCTCCCTTAGTTTTCAGCAGCGGGACTGCTCTCTTCACTGCTGCTCTGTTCTACTGTAGTTGTCGTTTCATTTCTTTCATTTGCGGGACTTCCTATCATAACCTCAAAAGGAGTATATGAATCCACACTCAAACCTGTAGGCAATTCAAATGTAAGGGTTCCGTTATTGGCTCCTGCCGTCATCTTACTTACATCAAGAGTAGCCTTAATATCTGAATTTGATACGGCCTCAAGATTTGCGCTAAGGCCTGAAACCACAACAGTTATCCTCTCAGGAATGATATTTGTGGAAACTCCGGTTCTTGATCCCTTTATCTCCAAATCACCTATTGTCAAAGTCACAGACTTCTTATCAAGCGCCTCTACTTTCAATGTCACCTTGATATTCGTATCACCCATTGCCGATACATTTTCCGGAAGGAAATTTTTCACATCGACATCTACAATCACATCACTTGTCGCTCCCTCGACACTGAGCGCCGTTGCAGGTATCGTTACAGCGTCAAGTCCTTCAAGTACTTCGGGCTGTCCACGTACCTGTATGGATTTTGTACTGCTCTCAGCACCTGTAAATATATAACCCTCGGCCGCTTCTCCACCTACTTCAAAGTTTAATGCCAAAGTTCTTCCGTTTAACATTACGATACTGTAATTTACCGTATCAAAGCTCTTGGTAACTCTACTGTCGGATATTATAAAAGCATTTCCGTTGGCATCAAAATACTTCAGCTCGGCTTTTCCGCTTACATTCCCGTCCATTCCGTCGACATCAATCTCCACGCCGACTTTACTTATTTGTCCGATAACTGATACCGGACCTGTGACCGCCACCGTATTCTTATCAAGCCTTACCTCACCCACAGAATAACCGTCCGACGGAGTACCGGTAATCTTGGTAGTCATAGTAAATTCTTTTCTTTGCAAATCCTCAATACTTATTCTGACAATACTAGGCTTTGAAGTAACGGCACCTGAAATCAGATTTTTATTGTTCAACACTTCAACCGATATCGGTACAGCACCCGTTATGTCATACATATCTCCAAGATCTATTGAAGCCTTAAAATCTGACGCCGATATCTTGCTCTCATCTCTTGAACGTACTTCATAACTTACAGTTACCGTATTTGCTCCCATTAAAGAATAAGTCTTACCCGCATCGGTAATAACATTGGCATTTAAAACCTCAAGATTAACTGTCTGAGATCTTGTAACAACAGGATTTGAAATATTTATTACAACTATCCATACAAAAAATGCTATAGCCAAAGAGCTGATTTTCAAAACAAGATTATTTGTCTTTTTCATTACCTCTTCCTTTCAACAACTTTGACCATAAAGAGCTCTTCTTCTCCTCCGCTGTATTCTCAAGTAAAACGGAGAGCTCCTTTCTCAGTTCCTCACTGTCATTTACCTTTATCAAATTTCCGCCAAGTGCCACAGAAACCCTTCCGGTCTCCTCAGATACTACTATGGTAATGGAATCCGAAACCTCACTTATACCGATAGCGGCTCTATGCCTGGTTCCAAGATCCTTACTGATTCTCATATTCTCAGAAAGAGGCAGATAACAGGTTGCCGACACAATTGTATTTCCTCTTATAAGCACCGCACCGTCATGAAGAGGGGTGTTATGTTCAAAGATATTTATAAGCAATTGACTTGATACAATACCGTTTATCAAAATTCCGGTCTTTTCTATATTTACAAGACTATCTTTTCTCTCTATAACAATCAAAGCTCCCGTTTTCGGTTTTGACATTGTAAAAGCCGCATTAACAAGCTCTTCTATCGTACTCTCGCCTACATCGTCTGTAATTGCTTTATTGTCAAAAGCAAAAATCTTCATTAAATTTTTATTTCCCAGCTGCTCAAGAGCCTTTCTGAGCTCAGGCGCAAAAATTATAATAAGCGCAGTTACCGCAATGGTTGCAATCCTTCCCAGAATCCACAATATAACATCAAAGTGTAATATATATGCAATAATTGTAAATCCCAATATAATAAGCAAACCCTTTAACAAGGTCCATGCCCTTGTCTTTGTAATCCATGTCATTATTTCATATACAATATATGCAATAATCAGGATTTCAATTATATTGAGTACATCTATATGTGGAAAATATGAAAGTCCATCACGCATCAGCCTCGTGATTATGTTCATTCACTACCCCCATTATTTTTGTTATTCTTTTTCTTTCCCTTTGTACTGAACGATTGTACCTTCTTGTCTGCGGCTGTAATCGTAATCTTAGGAACAGCTTTTACAAAATAATAATAATCATCATCCTCAAACTGGGCATATTCGGACCTGCTGTAATCTACCGAGAAAACAAAGAAATTATACACATATGCAATAATAACAGATATCGCAAGTCCTATTATAAAGTCCAAAAGAGGAGTGGAGATATCAAAAATGAAATCTCCGGCAAATATACCGATCAAAATTGTAATAGCACCGGCAGCAATGGCTATCTGCCATGCATAATCCATATTCTGCTTATGCACCATATACACTATAAAGGTGGTAAGCGCAAATACTATTATAAATAAAAGCATAGTTTTATTTGAAAATATACCGTTTATTGCCTGTGAATACCTTTGTGTAATATCTACAGACTGTGTATTTGTCAAAACACCTATGTTCTGCCTCGCAAACATACATGTAAAGTATATAAGTATTCCGGCTGTAATAGGAACAATGCTTACCGCACTTCCCATAAGTCCTACCACAAGAGGAATAACATACGGTATCTTCACGGCAAAGAGTATCGGTACAAGGATCAAAAGAACACTGTCTCTCTTACCGAATCCATAGTACAAAAATAATGTAAGTATCAGTATAATACCTACCAGTAATGCCAGCTCAAAGGATGCCGTAAACAGATTTATCATTAAAAAACCAGCCACTATTAATACGCCCGCCATATAAGGCAGAAAAGCACCTATTACAGATAATACAATAGGAACCTGTATCACAGAGACTTTATTCTGATAACCCAGATTTATACTTATAAGCATCATAGCTGTAAATAATATTATATATTTGATTCCCTTATCTATTATGGAATGATATTTTGCATAGAAACCTTTCAGGCTGTTTCTAAATACATATAGCTGTAGCATTCTAACCTCCGATATTTGGTGTCTTATCTTTGTTTTCGAATTTTTTTTCAAAATAGTTCAATCTGTCATTGTAGACTTTAAGGCTCCTTTGCGCCTCATCGTACTTTTTTGAAAAAAATCTATATGTAATAAGCTCAAATGCAATCAATCCCAATATATATATAACAATGTAAACTACCGAAAACACTCCGACTGTAGTCACACTGGACATCAACTCTTCCAAATTGTAAAGAACGGCCAAAACAATTATAAGAAGAAAGCAAAAGGTATAAACAAAAAAGGACTTAAGCATTTGTTTACCCACATAATCCTCTTTGAAATAATTATCTATCTCAAACATCTGCTCGCCCTTCCTCTTTTTTAATAATGCTAATTCCGTCATCTGCTTTATTTTCTCTTCGTTTAGCATACTTTCTCCCAACACAAAACTTTCTGCGACATTTTCCATTATTATATCATATCTAAGGTTGCATAGCAAATATGGGAGTGGTGTTGATAAACTTTCACTTAAACAAAAAAGCTGAAATACCATGTATAATTTATGATATTTCAGCCGATTTTTATTTTACACCTTCTATAATCATCTTTGCCATGAAGTCAATTTTTTCATCCGTCATTCCCGGATATACACCTACCCAGAATGTATCATTCATAATACGATCTGTATTTGTAAGTTCTCCGACAATTCTGTATCCTTCTTTAGTCTCTCTCATCTGATCGAAACATGGATGCTTTGTGAGATTTCCCGCAAAGAGCATTCTTGTCTGGATTCCGTTTGACTCTAGTCTGTTTACAAGCTTTGCTCTCTCAACACCCTCTTTACAAGTAATAAGGAAACCGAACCAACTTGGATCTCCGTTCTTTACAGGAACCGGAAGTATAATCTTATCTTCTACCGGCTTTAGAGCCTCATATAATCTCTTGTAATTTTCTCTTCTTCTTTGAGCAAAGCCGGGGAATTTCTTTAACTGTGCCACTCCGACTGCCGCCTGAAGATCTGTAGGCTTTAAGTTATATCCGAAATGCGAGTAAACATACTTATGATCGTAGCCTAAAGGCAACTCACCGTATTGATGGTCAAATCTGTGTCCACACATATTATCCTGTCCTGAATGGCATACACAATCTCTTCCCCAGTCTCTTATAGATTTCATTATCTTGCTTAGAAGTGGATTAGAAGTATATACAGCTCCACCCTCTCCCATAGTCATATGATGTGGCGGATAGAAACTTGATGTTCCTATATCTCCAATTGTACCTGTAAACTTCTTCTCACCGTCTATAACATATGTGCTTCCAAGTGCATCACAGTTATCCTCAATAAGCCAAAGATTATGTTTCTTGCAAAAAGCCACAACAGACTCAAGGTCGAAAGGATTTCCTAAAGTATGTGCCACCATTACAGCTTTTGTTTTTGGTGACAAAGCTTCTTCAAGCTTAGTAACATCTATATTATACTGTGGTATTGTAACATCTACAAATACAGGCACTGCACCGTATTGTATAATAGGTGTAACTGTTGTTGGGAATCCGCATGCTACCGTAATGACCTCATCACCTCTTTTTACCTGTCTTTCACCTAAAAGTGGTGAAGTTAATGTCATAAATGCAAGAAGGTTTGCACTTGAACCTGAGTTTACAAGTGATACATATTTTGTACCGAACTGCTTTCCGAATTCCTTCTCAAACTCATCAAAATATCTTCCGGCTGTAAGCCAAAACTCCAAAGAGGCATCTACAAGATTTACCATCTCCTCAGAGTCATACACTCTGGAAGCATATGTTATCCTGTCACCCTCTTTAAATTCTTTTTTTATATTATGGAATTTGTCATGATACTCCTTAACCAACTCCAATATCTCTTTACGAGCATCTTCCTGTGTTTTATTTTCGAACATCTTTCCTCCAAACTATATCCTACTTTATATAGGATCTTATCTGACTTTCTGTAATTTCATTCATATCTTCACCATCGTTCCATGCTTTATACCATTCCACACTTAAATCAATAGCTCCATGTACATCCAGTCTCGGCTTCCATCCATATACCGCCTTTAACTTATCGCAGTTGAGTTTTAAAAAACCTGCCTCATGAGGACCACCGTCTGATTGAATTTTAAAATCAAACCCTTCTCCCCAAGCTCTTTTAAAGCTCTCTACCAAAGTCTGTGTATTTACACAATCACTGTCATCAGGGCCTACATTAAAGTAACCTTCAAACCTCTCTCTGTCCTGTGCCTGTCTCATAACTATATCAAGGTATATAAAGAGAGGCTCCAGTACATGCTGAAAAGGTCTTATGGAATTCGGATTTCTTATTATAACGGGATTTTTTGATATTGCAGCTCTTACACAGTCAGGAACTATTCTGTCCTTTGCAAAATCTCCTCCACCTATTACATTACCGGCTCTCGCTGTAGATACAGGTAAAGCATTTAAAAAACTCTTCTTGTAACTATGTGTAACAAGTTCCGAGCAAGACTTTGAATTGGAATACGGATCATAACCGTCAAGGAAGTCGGTTTCAACATATCCCTTATCCTGCTCTTTATTATCATATACCTTATCTGTTGTAACATTTAAGAAACTCTTTACGCTTTTAGAGAGTCTTACACATTCCATTATATTTACAGTGCCCATTACATTGGTTTCATATGTGTATACAGGCCTCTCATAAGAATCTCTAACTATAGGCTGTGCCGCCATATGGATTACATACTCCGGCTCTACCTCATCAAATACCTTCTTTAAATTTTCAAGGTCTCTTATATCTCCGATAACGGAGTTCATCTCTGTTTCCAAACCTAAAATATCAAAAATATTTGTATCTGTAGGCGGGTCAAGCGCGTAACCTGTAAGTTTGGCGCCACACATTATAAGTATCTTAGAAAGCCAGGAACCTTTAAAACCTGTATGCCCTGTAAGAAGTACTTTTTTACCGCCATAAAACTCTTTTAACTCTTCAAAATTCATTTATTCAGTCCACCTCATCCATGGAGCCTTTCCGCTTGCCCAAAGATTTTCCAATTTTTCTTTTTCTCTTTGTGTATCCATACACTGCCAGAAACCGTCATGCTCAAATCCCATAAGTTCGCCATCCTTAGCAAGCTGTAGCATAGGCTTTTGCTCAAATATTGTAGCGTCACCCTCTGTAATATAATCAAATATATTCGGATTCAACACCATAAAGCCGCCGTTTATAATTGCAGAATCATCTTCGCTCTTTTCTCTGAAAGATGTAATGAGACCCGATTCTTCCTTTTGCAGTACACCCTTTTGCTGTGCCAGGCTTACAGTAGTTATTGTAGCTGTCTTTCCATGACTATTGTGGAACTTAAGAAGTGCGTCTATATCCACATCTGCAACTCCGTCACCATATGTGAGCATAAAAGGTTCATCTTTCAAATGCTCTTTTGCTCTCAAAATTCTCCCACCTGTCATAGTATTAAGACCTGTATCAAGCACTGTAACTTTCCAGTCCTCCGCATTTCTTCTGTGTACTTCCATCTTGTTATGCTTCATATCAAATGTAACATCAGAATTGTATACAAAATAATTTGCAAAATACTCTTTTATCTTGTTCTGCTTATACCCTGCCAAAATAACAAATTCATTAATTCCAAATGTTGAATAATACTTCATAATATGCCATAAAATCGGCTGACTGCCAATCTCAATCATTGGCTTCGGTTTCAAATGGCTTTCCTCAGAAATTCTTGTTCCAAGTCCGCCTGCTAATAATACAACTTTCATTTTGATCTCCACGTTTATCAATCTGCATTTTCTGTAAAAGTTATTTTCATTCAGCCATATCCTCTAACTCATCTATTGTTTTAACAACAATTTTCCCCTCTTCAAGCTGTTTTATTGATTCAGCTATCTTTGCCAGATACTCATTATTCTTTTCCGCTTTTTCAAGCTTATTATATTCGCTCTCACTCAATATGACAATGTTCTTATTACTTGGACGTGAAATCAAAACTCTTTCACCTGTGCATACAAGATTACTGATTTTCTTAAAGTTGTTTCTAATATCTGTTGTTTTCAATGCTATCATAACAAACACTCCTTTGAAAAATCTGTACATATTTATGTACTAATATTAATACCTAAATATATCTGTGTCAATATAAAAAGTGGGTTGAAAAATCAACCCACAACAACATTTGACATATGACCAACATCATAAGAATTTAGATCACATCTAACCATATATTACAAATAATTAATGTTTTCGATAATATAATCATGTGATTGGTGATACCTTCACTACTACCGTATCACCATATATAAAAATACTACCTTCTTCAGGATAGCATGGTGCATCAATAAACTGCTGACTATGCCCAATCTCTCCAGCCCTATCTCTTCCATCAGCTTCAATTACAATACCTAATTCTTCCGATATAAGTCTATTCCATGTTTCTACACTAGATTTGTCACTCCACATTGCACCTACCTTCATAAGATAATTTGCATTCTTTAAAAGATACTCCGGAACTTTATAATTTCCAAGTGTAGGTACACCTAAAATATCCAATTTATATTCCTTTGGATAATTTCCTGCTTCATAATCTTTAATGATTCTTCTTCCAACTTCTATAGCTTGTTTATTTTGATATTGCATTGCAAAAGCATCTGCATTAGTTATTAATGTATTCTTAAAAGAGATAATAAACAAAATCGCAGTAGATGCACCCCAACAGATCCTAAATATTCTTTGGCTATTCCCCTCCAATCTAATTATTGTAAACTCAACAATTTTTATAAACAACGGTAAAATTAGCATTAATCCATCTGATTGTAGTATTTCTACCGGTGTATTAACTATTAACTCCATAGAAGTAGCTGCAACCGGTAATAGCAGTATTGCCACTATTACAACTACTTTTCTCCAAGTCTCCTTCATTAAGCGCATTAATAAAATTAAACTTAATATTGTAATGATAGTAATACATACATTCCACTTAATAATACCAAAACTATTGGAATAAACATTATGTCCAAAGAAAAAGTTTAATCCATGTTCATAACAATTTACTACACTATGAGGTAAATTATAAAATATTTTTATAATACTGAAATTTTCAATTCCTTTATAATTACCAAGCGGTATATTAAAAATTTTCAATACAGACTTCATCATAATATAATAAAGAATTACCGCCAGTATATCCATCATAATTATATTAGCAAACTTTTTTATCCATGTTTTATCATTATTTATGCAATAAACTATTAATATTAATAGTGTTAATGCTGCCATTTCATTAATTCCTGATTGATATATTCCTAGAGATAGTGCTATTATAAATGCACACCCCAGTGTTTTTATTAATTGATTTCTTCGATCATCACAAGATTTTCGCATAAAATAAAACATAAGCATAATAGCAAAGAAAGCTATTGAATACACATCTGAACAACTATAACATATTATAGTAGACATGACCTTAGGTGCTGCAACAGTCATTAAGATAATGGCAAAAGCAGTAACACTTCTCTCTATTTCTAATATCTCACATAATACCATACCACTTAACGCAAATACAAAAACAGCTACCATACTCAAAAATATAGGCATATTCATCCCGTATCGCATTTTCTGAGTAATTGGTAGGAAAAATCTTCCAAGAGATAATTCCCATCCGCCTCCAATTACATACTCACCAAAAAAATATTTATCAGGATTACCTATCTTATTTATAAATACATATCCATAAATACATGCTCCCAGCATGGTTGCTACAGTAAGCATAACCTTGTATTTATCATACAATTTTTTAAATTTCGTAGTCATAATACACTATTTCCTCCACTTATTATAACTAAACATTAAATCAGCTTTAAAATTATAGTTAAATAATAAGTTTTAAGCAAAAAATCTCTCCTCAAGCATCAAACATAACGCATGATATACAGGTAAATGTAACTCCTGAATCTTAAAGGTCTCCCTCTCAGGAACAATGATAATCTCATCACAAAATTCCTTCATCTTACCGCCGTCTCTTCCTGAAAGTCCTATTGTCTTCATTCCTTTTGCCTTAGCAGTCACTAAAGCATATAAAATATTCTCGGAATTACCTGAAGTTGATATTCCAAGAAATACATCTCCTTCATTGCCAAAACCGTTCACCTGCTGTGCAAATGACAGTAAAGGATTACAGTCATTGAGATATGCAGTTGAAAGTCCGACATGACCTGTAACTGCTATTGCCGGTAAAGCACCTTGCAAATTCCGGGCAAGTATATCGCCAAGATTCTTATCTACAGACTCCAGCTTATCCTGCAGTGCAATATCCAACTTTCTCGGCTTTATAAAGGCCTTCATAAGTTCACCGACAATGTGCTCGGAATCAGCAGCACTTCCGCCGTTACCTGCCACCAATAACTTACCGCCATTGGAATAAGACTCCTCTAAAACTCTATATACCCCAATTATACTGTCTCTTTGTCCTGTAAGACTCGGATATCTTTCAAGCAGTTCTTCCAATATCTTTAAAATACTTTCTTTCATATATTCTCCTATATCTAATACTTTATGATTATACTATGAAGTATAACTGTCCATACCACCGTCAGCCAGTTCTACACCTTTATCATACATCGCAACAAGTGTAGTATTTTCCAAGTAATCAAAACTATGCATGACATATGGAAGTACTTCAAACATATCTCCATCTTTAAAATCATACTCTTCTACTATGCCGTCTTTTTCAGCTGTAAACTTGAAGTGTCCAGAAATAATATAAAAGACTTCTCTATTTATTTTGTGATAATGTCCACCACGGAACACTCCCTTTTTTGATGTCACAACATTCATCTGATTATATCCTTCATGTACCAATTGCACAAGAGTTCCTCTGTCATCGTTAAACGTAAAATCAGGCTTTAAAATATTAATTAACATATTTACACTTTCCATATAATAAAAGGTATTTTCTTTATAAGAATACACCTTTTGTCTTATTCTTTTTTAAAAATAAAAAACTTACTTGCAATATAATTTATAATGATAACCAGTATATTAATAATTATCTTTGATAATGTATCGTCCAAACTTATTATACTTACAAAAACCCACATCAAAACTGTATCTAAAATACCGGTTGCAAGCCTTGCTGATAAAAAGCCAACAAATTCTTTCATTGCTATCTGAGCTTCCCAACTCTTGCTTTCAAATACAAAAAGCTTATTCGTAATAAAAGCAAAAATAAAAGCCAAAATCCATGCAATAATATTGGCTATCAAAAAATATTTCTTTCCAAATGTATTTGCTAAAACACGGTAAGATACTATATTGATAACTGTAGCTCCTACACCAAATACAGCATAAAAAAATAATTCTTTATATCTCAACCACAAATTTTTAATCATTAAACAGCTCGCTTCTCTTTTCAAATTTCACTTTGAAAGCAATCTTTAAATATTTAAAAGTTTGAAGAAGTGAATTTTGTGATTCACCTTCTTGTCTTGCTGCCCAATTGGAAGGAATCTCATGTATCTTAACCTTTAATCGTATAGGCTTTAATGCTGTCTCCAGAAAGAAAGGATGCTTTAACTCCTCCCATTTTATTCTCTGCATAAGTTTAGTCGGAGCAAGCCTGTAACCAAATGTAATATCTGTAAGTTTTACACCATAGAAAACAGCAAACATCTTTTGAAAGAAAAAATTTAAAACAAGCTTTACTTTACTATACCCTGCAAAGCTTCCCTTATGTAACCACCTTGATGCCGTAACCATATCGTTTGGATATCTTTTCCCCATTGTAATAAAATCTTTTACATTATGAGGATCCGTTTCCAAATCAGGCGCCATCATAAGTATATGACTTCCTGTAGCTTTCATAAATCCGTCGGCAACTGCACCTCCTGCAAACGGCCTCTTCTGATATAAAATATGAAGTGGTACTCCAACTTCTTCGCACACCTTTTGAGATTTCTTTATAGCCTCTATACTATCAGGTAGCGTACGATCACAAACTACTGCAATAAACTCTTTAATATCTTTATGTTCACATTCTTCCAATATAATATCAACTGTTTGATTGAATGAAAAAGATTCATTCAACGTCGGAAGAATGATTGAGACATTTTTAAATTCTTTTGTTTCCACAATT
Organism: Lachnoanaerobaculum sp. MSX33; assembly: GCF_000512995.1. Lineage (NCBI taxonomy): Bacteria > Bacillati > Bacillota > Clostridia > Lachnospirales > Lachnospiraceae > Lachnoanaerobaculum > Lachnoanaerobaculum sp. MSX33. Next base: position 106,360 of record NZ_AZXX01000084.1, read on the forward strand.
CCTCCTAAATTTCCAAGTTTATTTCATCTGATTTGAATATAGATTTCAACAACTTATTATCCATTATTGTCGAACTTGCTCTCTTTGCCACAAAAATTCCTTCCGAGTCCTCTACCTTTATGGCTCTAACCAAGTTCTTATCTACACCAAGTTTACCGACAATTATTATACCAACATCATACTTTGACAAGGCCTTATCAGACGAAATATTAACTACCGGATGTTTATCTCCCATTTCAATCAAATCCACAAGATAATCTGCAGCCTGTCTAAATGAAATAGTTGAGCGATATGAATCACTAAACATATCCATTCCGTCTCCTGATCTCAAATTCTCCACAATATAATCGTAAAAATGTTTCTTAGCTGACAAAAGACTTGTTCCTATTAAAAAAGGATAACGAACCACTTGATATCCATATGTATTTACTATTTTTTCCGCCAAAGCTTTTTGCTTTCCATAGGTATTTACAGGGTTTGTTTTATCATCTTCTTTAAATATTTTTCCATCTGTACTGTTCCCATAAACACTGTCAGATGACGGATAATAAAATGCACTGACATTTTCCATTGCATTAAGAAAGAAAGATAATGCGGTGATATTTGTATTCCAAGCTATTCTCGGATTTTTTTCAACTAAATCCGGATTATGATATGCTGCAAGATATACAATCTTTTTATCTTCATCTTTATACTCATTACAAAAACTGTTCACAGCATCAAAATCACAAATATCTAAATTTTTCCATGTGATTCTTTCATCCTTTAGTGTATCTCCTACTAAAGAAATATCTCGGCAACAAGCTACGACTCTTTCCTGTGTTTTATTCAAAATGGATTTTAGGATATATGATCCTAAAAATCCATTTGCACCAATTATACAATACATAACAACCTCTACAGATCCTTAGTAAGTTCCATTGCATCCAGCATACATAAATCCATATTTTTATAATTCCATGTTGCCCATCTTCCAAGGAGATTAAATGTAGAATCTTCTTTAAAATACTCTTTGATTCCGTTTACATTTGTATCGTATGCTTTATCATGAATAACATACGCATACTCTGAAAACTGATGGTCAAGAATCTTTTCAAATCCAAGTTCCTTTGGAAGTGTATTGTCATTTACTATATCATCAGTCACTTTAAAACTTGTACCTATAACTTCAAGCGCACCACAACCTCTGGTTGTGTCAGGATTGGCATACGGAGTTAATGCACTTTGATATCCTACACGATGGCACTTATAATCATGTGAAGGTATATATAGCCAAGTAATATCTGTCTTTGGGCAATCAAACAACACGGTTGTCAAGCTGTTATACTTTAATCCCTTTATCAATTCTACAATCTTATCAGGAAGCTGCATGATTTGTGGGAGCTCCGGTAGAGGAATAGTGCTGATGATTTTATCATACTCACCTTCACCGTTTATATTCCACTTTTCATTCACCTTTTCTAACGACTTGATTGTAAAATCAGTATGTATATTTAATCCCTCACCAATCGCATTTACCATAGACTGAATACCACCGTGAAGTGGATAGTAAAATGATGAATGCGGCATCTTTCTTTCCTTCGGATCTTTCAAAATTACTGAACGAATAATTTCTTTTTTAGTTGGAAGAGGCATCTTTCCTCTCATCCATCCTGTTCCCATATCTTCGAGCGGATAAGCCCAAATTTTTTCATTGTATGGTATCATATAAAAGTCTGCAATACTCTTACCAAAATTCCATGTCAACCAATCCTTGAAGTTATCAGGTTCCGGTCCCATCTGTGACAGTACAAAATCATGAACGCAATCTACTGCATCATCTGCATCCAACTCACAAAGTGAAAGTTCAAAAGGATATGATACATATTTGCCTGAAAAGAAAATCTTAGCATTACGATCGGTATATTTCCAATTTTCCTTTGGATAAATAGAAAATACCCAATCCATTACTTCCTTATGCTTTGAATTTAATATATGACCTCCATGTGGATCATACAACATTCCGTTTACATAGCGACTTCTTGCAAGTCCACCAATTGTCGGATTTTTCTCATAAACGACAACTTCATGACCCTTGTCGTGTAACATTCTGGCAGCACTTAAACCGGATACACCTGCACCTAAAACAGCTATTTTCATTATTACTCCTTTATACAACTACGATACTCACAGCATCTATTCCTACTGTATATTTTATGCAAACAAAGGAAATGTATCAGTACGTGACTAATACATTTCCATATTTTTATCTTGTCAAGAACTCATGTCCACCTTTTACTCTATCTCTCCAATAGTTCAAAAGATCTTCCATAGTCTGCTCAAATGGAATTACCGGCTCCCAACCTGTATGAGCAGTAAACTTTCTGCAATCCGGAACCTGTAAATCTGCATCAATAGGACGAAGTCTTTCCGGATCTTCCTCCACTTTGATTTGATCTTTCATAGGTGACATATTAATAAGTGCCTCTAAAGTATCACCTACTTCACATGTATACCTTCCACCAATATTATAATACTCTCCCGCTATAGGATTCTTTGTTACAAGTATATAGTAAGCTCTAACCGCATCTCTTACGTCTGCATATGTACGAAGTGATTTTAGATTTCCAACTTTTACAACTGGGGGAAGCATACCTGCCTCAATCATAGCAATCTGTTTTGCAAATGTGGACTCATGGAAAACATCTCCCCTTCTAGGTCCTGTATGAGTAAACATCCTTGTGGTCATTACTGTCATTCCAAATGCTTCTGCATAATATCTTCCAACAAGATCTGTTCCAACCTTTGAAATAGCGTATGGTGAAGCAGGATGGAAAGGACAATCCTCATTTATGCCCTCTTCAGGTTTCTTATCTGCCGGAATCTTTCCAAACACTTCTGAAGATGCACAAACATGAATCACCGGCTTATACTTATCATCAGCAACCATTGCTGCATGAACCGCTTCAAGTAATCTACATGTTCCAAGTATATTTGTATTTAAAGTATCTATTGGAGCTGTAAAACTGGTCTGAGGATAGCTCTGTGCAGCCAAATGGAAAATATAATTCGGCTTGATTTCTGTAACAACACGATATAGTGACATCTGGTCATTTAAGTCAGCATACTCAAAGAATACCCTATCCTTCTTATTTACCCTATCCAACAAATGATCTACATTGTCAAGTGGGCTTCTCCATCTGCATACACCGTAAACATCCCAATCTGTCTCTTCCAAAAGAAAATCAGCCAAATGAGATCCAACCATTCCTGTAATTCCTGTAATTAATGCTTTTGTAGCCATACTACTCCTTTCTTATGAACCTTCCTTAACAGATTCCAAATCAAAATACTCAGGTCTAAAATACATAATTCTTGTTCCCTCATTTTCAAATTCAAAAGGAACATAGACCAAGTCCTCAAGTGCTTTTTTTACATTTTCCTGATACTCCGGCTCTACATAGAATAACAAGAAACCGCCGCCTCCTGCACCAAGCAACTTACCACCTGTTGCACCGGCATCTATTGCCTTTTTGTATAAAATATCAATATCATTATTGCTGATATCTGATGTGATTCCTCTTTTAAGTTTCCAAGTATAATCCAAGAGTTTACCGAACTCTTTCAAGTCTGCCTTAGATACAAGCAGCTTTTGAACATCGTCAACCAATGCCTTCATCTCTAAAAGTTCTGCTGTCTTATCCTTTGTAGCCTTCACCTGATTCTTGGCAATATCACTTGAGAATCTTGAAAAACCTGTAAAGAATAACATCAATCTGTCATTCAAATCTTTCTTTCTGTCTGTAGAAAAGACCAGTGGTGTAACAGTATATCCGTCATCTCTAAAGTCTATTCTATTAAATCCTCCAAACGATGCCGCTATCTGATCTTGAATACCGCCTGCTTCATTACACAGAACTCTTTCTATATAAATTGCATCATCTGCGAGCTTTCTTTTATCAGCATATTTGCCCTTCAATGCATAGCAGGCATTCAACATACCAACAGCAAATGATGAACTTGTACCAAGTCCTGATCTTGCCGGAAGATCAGCCTCATACACTACTCTGAGTTCATGCATATCTAAATATTTCATGATGTTTCTAACGGCCGGATGCTGAATTTCATCAATTGTCTTAGTTCTCTCAATTATTCCATATGTTATTTGATTTGAATAATCAAAAAATCTGGGCAAGTGACGAACAGTAGTATAACAGTACTTATCAAAAGTAGTTGAAATAACTGCCCCTCCATGTTCCCTATAAAAGCCCTCATAATCTGTTCCTCCACCGAAGAAGGACATTCTAAATGGTGTCTGTGCAATAATCATAATCTCTCCTGCATAACAATATGCACTCCTTTTCCTTTTTTAACTCTAAATCCCAATGTAATCTTTCGCCAACAATAAAATATCATAAAAAGCGACAATAATCAAGAAAACACTTGACAGTTAGAGAATCGTAAGTTTCTTAACAATGTTACATGATATCATATTCACCTGATGAAATTAGTGTACACTGTCATATTTATAAATATAACTGTTTACTTTAAATTTAATAAAAATATAGTTACTATGCTTCATCAGCTCTGCACTTTCTTAGCAACAATATAAAAATCCTTTTTAGGATCATAACTCTCTGCTGGTAGCTCATAACAGTGAGGTGGATTATACGTTCCTCTGGCCATATCATATGGAGAAAATTTCTCAGTAATAATTTCAAATCCATATACCTTAAATTTTTCTGACCACCACTCATATGGATGTAAATTTACATGCCAGTTTACACCTGTCTTTTCATCTATATCATCCCAATTTGCAATTGATCCAACAAAAATTCCACCTATTTTTAAATGATTCCTTATATTTTTCAAAAGAATATCTAAGTCACTTTCTCTAATATGTTCCATCATCTCCCATGCAGAAATAACGTCAAATTCTTTCCTTATACCATCCTTTTTCAAAGTAAAAGGTTTAGTAACATCACATGTAAATAAATTTTTGGGTATAACCCTCCAATGTGATCTCTGTTGCTTGAAAGACTCATCACTGCCCTCCAGTCCTACTGCCTCATGTCCACGTAAAAGTGCATCAAGTACAATGCCTCCACTTGAACATCCTAAATCTGCAAACGCCAATTTATCCATATCTTTAAAATACATTTCACACGCATGAATGAATCTTGGATATCGTGTATCATCTCTAATAGTACCATGTGGGACAATATGGTCATTACTTTCATATGCTACAGGATATTCAGTCTCCAGCTTAATCGCTCCTGAAGTATTTTCTATATGTTTATCTAACAATACAAATATGTCTGAATAGCAGAAATCTATATGTTTATGTACCATGGTAAACCCATCAACCACTTTATCTGTTATATTGCTTTCTGCTTTCCATACCCTACTATCAAATGTTTGGCTTAGATTCTTTTCTGATTCATATGTCCTACTATCAAATGTTTGACTTAGATTCTTTTCCGCTTTCCAAATCCTACTATCAAACGCTTGATTAATAATTTGTTCAGCCTTATAAATCCTACTATCTAACGTTTGACTTAGATTTTTCTCAGCTTCATATATTCTGCCGTCAATCATAGATTCGATAACCGTACTTTGAGAACCTATAATATCCTTCAAATATACAATCTGTTCTTCCAACCTTTTGAACGAGCTTTCCATCTCATCTAATAAAGCAACATTATTACTTTCCTGAACCTGATATGTATATTGTTTTAGTCTGACTTCAGAGTCCCTCATATGATTCAAGATATCATTTTTGCTGTCATTTAAATGACCGTCCAAATCCCAAATCTGTCTTCTAATTCTATACTTCATTCCATGTTTAAACGGTGAATAAAATACTCTCAGAACTTTCTTAATACATTCTTTTAAAGAAAATGTATTTGTATTTTTGGTGTCATCAATCGGATATTCTTTAAATAATTCATCAATAGTTAGTACCTTTTCCAAATCATGACCGTACGAGTACTTTCCAAGCACCCATCTCCATCTTCTATTGATAGCCATCAATAAACTCGAGTCTTTATACTCCTTGTACTCTAAGTTATTCTTTGCCATCTCTCTTAAAACAGACTCTTCTACCTTTAGTGCCGGCTTTCTTTCAGCACTATCCACCTCTTCAAACCTATTTTCCCATCCGGTTAAAAATGGTACATGCATCTTAGGTACATCCACATGTAAATACTTTGATAAATTATTTGATGCAATTTCTGCAGACTCAGCTGATAGCGCATTAAACTTATTTTTTGTAATATTGTCAGCTCCAATTCTATACTCTCCAAGGACCTCTTTCAAATTGTGAAATTTAAATTTATGTATAGCCCTTGTCCATAACTCATAATCCTCCGCCTTTTTTGTATTATCATAGAATAGATTATTATTCAAAAATAAATCTTTCCTAATCATGATAGTTGAATGACAAACTTCACAACCGTAAATTAACGCCGCTTTAATATCTTCATGCTCTACTGCTACCTCATGTACGAAATCATTATCCACTCCAAAATGATGTTGTCTACTTCCACATAATCCATAATCACTGTGTTTTTCCAAAAAATCAGCTTGTAGCTCAAAGCGATCTTCTCTAGCTAAATCATCTGCATCTATTCTTGCAATATACTTTCCTCTTGCAATTCTTATACCTTCATTTAATGATTCTGCTAAACCTAACCTTGTCTCATTTCTGACCAGTCTTATTCGATCATCGTCAAATAAACTGATTACTTCTGCAGTTTCAGGACTACTACCCGCTTCATCCATAATAAGTACTTCAAAGTCGGAACAAGTTTGCTCAAATACCGACCATAGCGTCTCAGCTATATAATTCTCACTGTTAAATGTAGGCATTAGTACTGTTATCAACGGATTTTTTGATGCATACTTACTTTGTGTATAGAACTCTTCATGATAAAAAAGAGAATTCTTATATAGTATGTTTAATTTATTCCTTTCATAATCATTACTGCATGCCGGCAAAAGAAACTCATACTTTTTTTTCATCCTCTGATGACAATTTCTAAAGAATTCTCTTCCTTCATCTTTTGATTTTCTCATTATGGAAAAGAAAAAACGCTTCATCAATAAATCCAAATCTACTAATGTCCTTAGGATTTCTTTGTCTGATTTTCCAACATGAGATGCTGAAAAAGACATAATCTCTAATTCTTCCGTTTTCACTTCCAGACAACTTTCTTTAATTTTTCTAATCATCTTATCATCACTATTGTACATATCTCACTCCTAATGCATTCTAAGTAACAATCTTCTCGTACTTCTAATAATATTTAAAACATATGCCGATGGTGCTATGCCAATTTTTAAAAACATCTTTTTTACAACCCTCATATGTTTCATTGATAAATATATTTTCTTGTTTTTAGCAATATACTCTTTTGATTTATTTTTGTCTTCTATATCAACATCATAAATCATAACAAACGATAAAATATATTGTAAGCTTAATTTGTTTATCAAAATATCCTTATACAAGAAGTCTGCCTTTAATATTCTTTTTATGCTAATGTTTAGCATATCCATCAAGTCAACAACATGTTTTAATGTAACTTTATTGGCAAGCGATCCTTCTCTGCCAATCCTATAGTAATAATATGGTTTACCATAGAAAGCAAACCTACTTGCCGTCAAAATGACTCCGGTGGCAAACTCAATGTCTTCACTATAAACTCCTTCCAAAAAAAGCAATTTATTTTCAATAATAAAATTTCTCCGTAAAACATACTGCCACGCATTCCAGTAGTTTCTCCTCTTTTTCAAGAATATCTCAAGATATACGTTATCACATATAAGTTCTTCTCCCTCTATAGTATCAACCTGTGAGATATTATTTGAGTTTCCGACTATATAGTAATCTGATATAACTGCATCTACAGGCATCCTACTCTCCAAGCTTTTCATAAGATTGGAAAATGCTTTAGCATCTATATAGTCATCACTGTCAAAAAAAGCCACATAATCACCAATTGCATACCTTAATCCGACATTTCTTGCATTCGAAAGTCCGTCTCCGTCTTGATTAACTATCCTTACCCTGTCACAATACTCTTTTTGTATGTCATTTGCAATGTGCTCGCTTTTATCTCCTGAAGGCTTCACTACAAGTATTATTTCATAAGAAAAGCCATGACAATCAAGCATTGACTTAATGCAAGTTTTCAGATATTTCTCTACCTGATATACCGGCACAATAATACTTAACAGCATGGCTTTCTCCCTTCTAGAATAATTCTTTTATTTTCTTAAAAATCTTTTTTACCTTTGCTTTTATACCCTTATTCTCTTTCCAAAAATAATAAAAGCGATTTATATAAGGATTCGGATATTTTATTCTAAAGATAGATTCAATACCACCGTCAACATCAACCATTCTATTGAATGGCTCTCCTCCTCTTGCCCATGCCCATTTCGCACGAATAGACCTAAGCAATGCATAATCATCAAAAAAGTTTACTTCTCTATTTTTCTCATAAATCCTTATAAGAATATTTTTCAACGACCTATAGGCTTCTTTCTTCTTATTCTTATCTTTTATCTCGAAATAATCATTCTTCCAATTATCAAAGAGTACACTCTCATCGTCTGAAAGATCAAGACCTATAGTTCTTTTCAGCGTCTTTGCTACTATTCTTCCGCTTTCAAGATGAAGTTTTGACTTCTTTTCTAAAGTTATATTATCTTCACCTACACGATATTCTCCAAGTACTTCAGTAATATTTGCAATATCACCAAAATCGATCACTCTACTCCAAAGTTCAAAATCTTCCGCTAAGTATGTATTGTCATAATACAAGTCATTTTCTATGAAAATACTCTTTCTTAACATCAAAGTAGAATGACACAGATCACAGAAAAAAACAGCATTACACTTACACTGCGCCGGTTCAGTCGCCGGTTTATGTATCCAGTCTATGTCTACTCCGAAGTGATGCTGATATGAACCTACTACAACCACATTTGGATGGCAATCCAGAAAATCCACCTCTTTTTGAAATCTGTCTTTTCTCGATATATCATCTGCATCCATTCTGGCTATATACTCTCCGGTTGCCTCTCTCATGCCGAGATTCAGTGACTCTGCAAGCCCTAAGCGCTTAGTATTTTGAATAACTCTTATTCTTGCATCTTTCTTTTCATATTCCTTTACTATCTCGGTACATTTCTCACTTGAACCATACTCATTCAATATAAGCATATCCCAATCTGTAAAGCTTTGTGCTATGATACTGTCTATACTTTCCTTAATATACTTCTCACTGTTATATACCGGTAAAAGTACCGTAACCTTAGGCATGCTCACCTCTCATATATGCTTCATATTCATCACACATCTCCTGTGTGTCTCCATAGCCTCTCATATGACCCTTTTCAAGCCAAAGGACTTTTGTACACATCTCTCTGATTTGCTCTATTGCATGTGAAACTAAGATGGTAGTAACGCCGCTGTCAAAGAGTTCCTTCATCCTTTGTTCAGACTTTGCCTTAAAGGAGATATCACCTACAGACAATACCTCATCCAATATAAGTATATCCGGTTTTACAAATGATGCAAGTGAAAATGCTATCTTCGACTTCATACCTGAACTTAGCTTTCTGAATGCTACATCCTCAAAATCCTTTATCTCTGCAAAGTCTATTATCTCGTCATACTTATCCTCGATAAATTTCTTTGTATATCCAAGTAAAGCTCCTCGCAGATAAACATTTTCCTTTACAGTCATCTCATCATCGAATCCGGCTGTCAACTCCAGTAGCGGTGCTACTACACCGTTTACCTTAACGGTTCCTGCTGAAGCCGGCATAATATTTGATAAAACCTTCAATATAGTAGACTTACCCGAACCGTTAGAGCCTATAATTCCTAAAAGCTCTCCTTTCTCCACATGAAAGGTAATATCATCCAGTGCTTTAAACTCTTTTGTAATCACTTCTCCATGCATCTTCCTGATAAAGAACTCTTTTAATGAAAGTTCTTTTATATCTCCAAGAATATATGTTACAGAGACATGATCCACTTCTATCATATTCATAAGTGTACCTTCCTAAATATAATACAAGAACATATAATTATACTTTTTATACATCCACATACCTATACGAAGTATAAGTAATGCATAAAATACACAATATAAATGATATGTAAATGACGGTATCGTATTATGCAGTACTATCTCTCTAAGATAATTTATATATACAAAAACCGGATTTAAATAAATAAGCTTTGCCACTATACTTCCTTCAAATATCTTTACATCGTAAAATATGGCTGTAAAGTACATCAATGCAAGTGTAAATATATCATAAAGATACTGTACATCTTTAAAGAATACAAACATTGCCGACAATATCAAGCCTGTACCTACTATAAGTACAAACAAGCATACAATCGGAAATATAATAAATATAAACTTCCAGGTAATTGTAATCCTATATGCTATTACAAATATAAAAAATATCACCAATGTAAGCAGGAAGTTGATTGATGCCGCCATTATCTTTGATATTAGAAACAAATATTTCGGTGCATTTACCTTTGTTATAATACCTGCATTTGATGTGATAGACTGCATACCATTGTCTGTAGCCTCTCTGAAGTAGTTGAACATCAGCTGTCCGGCAAACATATATATAGTATAGTGATCCATAGTGTCTCCGAAGACTCTGTCAAACACAAAGCTCATGACAAGAAGCTGAAATAGCGGTGCAATCATACTCCAAAGTATACCAAGGACGGATCTTTTATATCTTTTATTGAAATCTCGCTTTACCAATTCACTGAACATAAACTGGTATTGTTTTATTTTATTTATAAATATATTCATCAATTGCCACCCACAATACCTATGAGTATATTAAGAAATGGATACTTTTTTAAAAGTCCACTCTTATCGCTAACATCAACCTCAAGATTCATCCAGCTGTCAGACTCGGAATCCACATACCCATCGAACTCTTGTTTATCCTTTTTAGCTTGTTCATTTTGTTCAGATGTAACTTCGGCTTTACCTTGCCATTTATTCTGTTTTAGAACAAGTACAACCTTGTCATTACAATCAAAATTTGCTTTAATACTGTCCTTCAAGTCATCAGGTTTATCATAATCTCTCCAAAGCAATCCGTCATCCTTTTCAATCCATCCCTTTGAAAAAATTTCTTTTGGTTTTTTACTCTTTCCGTTTATAATAACTTCCTTAAGAAATATTTCCCTACCATCAGCTTTTTCATTTTTCTCTCCGGTTGCAATTATAATAACATCATTCTTTAGTGTTATATTTATGAAAAAAGCTGTACTAAATACTACAGCTAAAACCAGCAGTATCAGCAACACCTTCTTTACTGTCTTAGAAACAGATTGTGGAATTGCCAATATGACAATTCCAACAATCAATAATACTGTAAAAAAAAGATTATCCATCTTCTATTTCCTATGCTTTTAAATGATCTTTTCCTGCCAATGTCTTATAAAAAATACTCATAATAAGATGATCGTAAATCATATGTATATCTTCTGTTACTTGCATACTCATTACATCAGCGCATAAAGAAACGTCTGACATTTCCTTCAGCTTACCTCCGTCATAGCCTGTAATTCCTATTATCTTGTTACCACAAGACTTGGCATACTCTACTGCATTCAAGACATTCTTAGAATTACCGCTTCCGGAGATTGCCATAACAATATCTCCTTCTTTTATAACTCCCTCCAGCTGGAATCTGAAAACTTCCTCAAATCCGATATCATTTGCAATCGCCATCATTGTAGCAACATTGTCATTAAGGCAAAGGAGCTTAAACTTCGGTTCTCCCTTCTTATAGAGATACTCACTTACACCTTTATTGAAATCATTTTGATAATGTGATGCGGTAGCGGAACTTCCACCGTTACCGAATACAAAGATGGTTCCTCCCGCCTTTCTGGTATCATCCATCAAATTCATAGCCTTATTAATATCTTCTACATTTAATTTTTTTAATGTCTCTATTTCAAGAGCAATATAGTCTTTAATACTGTTTGTATAATCCATTTTCACCTCTAATTCATCTTTAATACATTTTCTACAGTAAGTGCTACCGACTCATCCGACTCATGCTTTGCTTTCCATCCGGCCTCATGAATTTTAGAAAGGTCATACTGGAATTTAGGAACATCCCCCTTCCATCCACCTTTTCCTCCTGTATATTCATAAGGTATACCTGTAAGCCCCATCTTATCTACAACTATATCCGCAATTGTCTTTACACTACTTTGTGTGCTTACTCCAAGATTATAAAGTGTGATTCCTGTATCCTTCACATCCTTAAACTGCATTATTGCCTCTACCAGGTCAAGCACATAAATATAAGGTTTACACTGTGTTCCGTCTCCGAGTATTCTTAAATGACTTGGGTCATCCTTAAGCCTCTTTACAAAGTCAAATATAACACCATGTGTGAGTCTTGGTCCTATAACATTTGGGAATCTGAATATCAGCGCCTTTATATCATTCATATAACTGTAGGCTGATATAAGCGCTTCCGAGCCAAGCTTTGCCGCTCCGTAATATGATATAGGACGAAGATTCGGCTCATCCTCAGATACATTTTTTCCTTCTTTCTCTCCATAAACTGCAGATGTTGAAGCAAAGAAAAATCTCTTTACACCATACTTTCTCATAGCTTGAAGAAGTTCAAATGTTGTTGAGTATGTATTTTCATACTCTATTGAGGGGTCATTTGCACTTGCTTGAATATCTGAGTTTGCAGCCAAATGAAATACATACTCGAAGCCTTCTTTTTCGAATACAGCTTCCAGTTTTTCTCTGTCACAAAGATTTTGCTCATAGAATTTAAACTTCGGATTGTCCATCAAATGCTCAATATTCTTCTTTGTTCCTATAAAGAAGTTATCAATGCATACTACCTCATTACCCTCTGCAAGCAAACTGTCTATCAAGTGACTACCTATAAATCCTGCGCCACCTGCAACTAATACTTTCATAATCTCTCCTTTAATTCCAATATTTATCTCCGATATAGATTACACTGGTTCCGTCTCTTTCAAATGAAAAATCCAGCTCTTTAAGTCCAATGGCTTTCTTAAGCTGTTCTTGTTTTTCTTCTTCACAGTAGAACAGAAGAAATCCTCCACCACCGGCACCCAAAAGCTTTCCGCCTAGAGCACCATTTTTCATAGCAATCTCATAAGCTTCATCGATTGCAGGATTTGCAATGCCTGACGCCAACTCTTTCTTTAGCTGCCATCCCTCATCAAGGATTTTTCCAAATGATGAAATATCATTGCTTTCCAAAGCTGATTTCATATCCTTTGCAAGTCCACACATTTTGAGAAGATTTTTAGCCTTATCCTCTGAAGTTATGTTTTTTGTCTGCTCCGCCAATATAGTATTTGCAGAACGTGTTGTACCTGTGTAGAACATCAGCAGGTTTTTTTGAAGTTTTTTATATGTCTTTCCCTCCATCATTATCGGTTCATGTGATACAGAACCGTCCTGATTAAATTTTATAAAGTTTAGACCGCCAAGTGCTGCACCGTATTGATCTTGCTTTCCTATCGGATTTCCAAGTTTTTCAATCTCTACTTCACAAGCCAAAGCAGCGAGCTTGTTCTTTGAAACAAACTTTCCATTATAGCAATTAAGTGTATTCAAAAGCCCTACAGTAAAGGTACTTGATGACCCCAACCCGGTTCCTCCCGGAATATCTGCTGTAGATGTTATCTCCACTCCATGAACATTCATATCACCAAGAACCTGTCTAAAAATTTTATGTTTTATTTGAGAAATCTCATCCACAAGTTCATTTTCAGAATACTTAAGTAATGTTTGATTCTCATTAAAATATGGATGAATTGAAATATAGCAATATTTATTGATAGATGTACTAAGTACACATCCACCATATTTTTCATAAAAGTTAGCCATATCGCTTCCACCACCACAAAAACTTACTCGAAATGGGGTCTTTGTAATAATCATACTTCTCTCCTTATATCAATCTCTTTGATCAATGTATATAATCGTCTGACATTATAGCATAGTTTACTTTTATATAAAAGCATTTTTACCGAAATGCTTTACTAACCGGACTTTCTAAGTACCTTATACAATCCGCCTCTTATACTGTTCGGTGCTAAAGTAATTACTGCCGTAAACATCACGCCTATGATGAATTCAAGTATATTGGTATAATGCAACTTATTTTGAGTTTTTCTAAGCTTAACATATGTAAGGAAATACCCAATTCCTCCTCTTCTGTTTGAAAAATCTCCAAGTCTTGCATTTACCAATACTTTATCTATATTAGATATTTTATATCCTTTTGCAAGCATTCTGCTCCAAAGATAATAATCTTCCAGTCCCTTCATAGGCTGATATCCGCCGGAATCAATAACGTCCTTTTTCCTAAATAAAACTGTCATATGATTTAAAGGATTTCTATATTTTCCGTACTTATAAAGCTCTTTGTACTTTAGCGGCATTGTCTTTGTTCTTATTATTTTACCTTCCTCAATAAACTCATTTATATATCCGCCTACAACCGATATTTGAGGGTTCTTTTTTATATAATTCACCTGTTTTTCAAATCTGTCACTGACCGCTATATCATCGCTGTCCATTCTGGCAATATAGTCACAATAACATTTTTCCAGACCTGTTTGTAACGCTGTTCCAAGTCCCATGTTTTTTTCCAACTGTATGCATGTAAAATCTATATTGCTTTCATTAAACTTTCTTATCTCTTTAGATATTATAGTTTCAAGCTCTTCGGTCAGTAATCCGTCTTTTACCAATATTACTTCCTTTGGTTTTAACGTCTGATTATATATGCTTTCCAACGCTCTTTCCAGGAATTCGGTTTTTTCCTTTATATAAACAGACATTAACACTGAAAATTCCAATTTTACTCCCTCTCATAATCATTTAAGCTTCATTTTAAACTTGCCTAGTATTATACCCAAGTAGCCCACACTTTTACTACCCGGCTTTATTTTATTATTCTTATACTTGATTAAAATTTTTCTTAATTCTCATCATTCTCACCGAATATATCGCTATCCCGGTTCCTATAACACTAAGCAAGATATTCACACTCAAAAGTGCTCTCATTCCCATATAGTCAAGTATGGCTCCACCAAATAATGAACCGAGCACAGTACCGGCCGACATCATTCCTGACATAAACGACTGTCCGGTTGCATGGTCTTCTTCTCTTACTGCTGTTCCTGTAAAATATACTGAAGCCGCGGCCATTATTGCAAAGCTGCATATCTGTGAAAGTTGAGTAATATATATCATTCCGATATTAACTGACACAAAATAAAGTACCGCTCTTAATATATACCCTGCACATGCAATAATCATAAGATTTCCCACTTTTATCTTCTTCATAATAAAGGAAAATGTAAACAAAACCGGAATCTCCACAACCGCCTGAATAAACATTGCCGTTCCGAGATTACTGCTGTTACCACCTAGAGACTGTACAATTTGCAAAAGGTATGTTCCTATAATATTATGTGAGAAGAAAATAAAAAGCACCGCCAAAAGCATTATAGAAAAATATGGATATTTTTTTATAAAACCGATTACATTTGTTTGCTCATATTCCACACTCTCCGATGCAGATTTCTTTGTGGGGGGCATTGTACTTACAACACATAATAATAAAACCATTATTATAAGGCCGGAAGCAGGTATTATTTTTGTCCCGAATCTAAGTGCCATATTACCGATAAGCAGCGCCATAATTGCATACATAGCGGATCCTGTTCCTCTTGCAACTCCAAAATTGAGTTTTATCCCTTCTCTCTCATATGCAAACAGTGCTGTATTTATCATCGGCAAATATATACTTGCTATTATATACATCGAGCCGAACAAAACTGCAACCAGCCACCTCTCTTTTACAATAAACAGCATAATACATATAAGTACATATGGTAATCCTAATAATACAATCATTCTTTTCCATGTAAGAATTTTTATTCTGTCACATAAATTCCCCGCCATAGGTTGTAATATTACTGCCACCAAACAAAACACAGCTGTAATAACACCTATCATACTATTGCCAAAACCGTTGCCCTGTAAATAAAACGCAATAAACCCGGCACTTGGGCAAAACATCATCCAATATAGCCCTTGTAATAAAATATATTGGATATTTATCTTTTTATCTTTCATTTTATGATTCCGCTTCCTATTTCCATCTCCGGCATCTTTCCTTTTTCTATATCAAAACAACACTACTTTTATTTTATCTAACGTCATACTGCGAAAAGAGGAAGGAATAATCCCTTCCTCTCAAATCCATCCAACTGATACTATTATAACCACTAACTGTCCAACCTGCTCAGTAGCATATTATAAAACCTTTGCCCTATATGTCTTCCGGATTTCTTCAGTTGTTCAATACATTCCTTTACATCTTCAGATGTCAGCACATTTTCCTCATAAGCCACCATAATTATACCTATGGTACCCATCACTTTATGTCCCAGTTGTTTTGATATATCTCTCCCTTTCGCTTCATCCATTAATAGTACATCTGCATTTAACTCATCTGTTAAAATTATCGCTTCACTCTCACCAACATCAAGTCCTGTAGCTCTCCTAAGAATATCTACCGCTTCTGGGCTACATACTTTTCTAACTTCAATACAATTTTCATTTCTAATTATTTGTGCTTCTTCATGGAAACGTTTGTCTACTACCAATTCATTGAACACTGCTTCCGGCAGAAATATTTTTCCAAACAGCTTTTCCAATAACCATATCTTGTCTATCTTTAAAAGAGAAATCAACGGCGTTGTATCAGAAACCACAATCATAGTCGTGACCTTATACTTTTTAACTGCTTAAATGTATTTATATCTTCTTCCAAATCATCTTGTATAAAATCATAATATGAATATCCAAGTTTATCATAAATCGTAATCAATTCCGACTTACTGATACCTAAGATTTCTGCTGCTCGTCCATGTGATATTGTTTGGTTATATATATATGGATATAAAAGCAAAGCATTTCTTCTAAGCTCAGACTCAGGATCTATTGCGACAAGATACCTTGACATACCTATGGGCACATTAATAGTTACTGTCTCTGTAGTTACCATATTATCCCTCCATATGTTTTTTATTAAGTACAA